>JAISYY010000055.1 GCA_031269635.1 Tannerella sp.
ACTTCCTTTTTGTTCAGCAGCCAGGAGAGGGACATTCCGGCCAGGGTTTGTCCGCGCTGTCCGGCGATTTGGTTTAGCTTCGATATCTTTCCGATTACTTCCGGCGTCACTTCGTCCCTTTGGAGGAACCCGTGACTTTTGGCCGCCCGCGAATTTTCGGGAATGTCATGGATGTATTTGTCGGTGAGCAGTCCCTGCGCCAAAGGCGAAAAGACAATAAACCCCACGCCCCTGGAGGTGTTCAGCGGCATCAATCCGGCTTCCGGGGCGCGGTGTAGCAAGTTGTACTTGTCTTGGTAAATCAGGCAGCGGACGTGCTGCTCCTGCATCATGTCGTAAGCCCGGCGCGCTTCGTCCGCCGGATATTTCGACAGGCCGGCGTAGAGCGCTTTTCCCTGTTTCACAATATCAATCAGCGTCTGTACCGTTTCTTCCAGGGGCGTTTGCGAATCGTAGCGATGGCTGTAGAAGATATCGAAATATTCCAGGCCGGTACGTTTCAGGCTCTGGTCGATACTTGCCATGATGTATTTGCGCGAACCGCCGTCGCCATACGGACCGTCCCACATCAAATGTCCCGCCTTGGATGAAATAATCATCTCGTCCCGGTGTGTTTTCAGGTGCGTTTGAAGTATTTTCCCGAAGTTGGTTTCCGCGCTTCCCGGCGGCGGTCCGTAGTTATTCGCCAAATCAAAGTGCGTAATCCCATGCTCAAAAGCATGAAGAATCATGGTCGTGGCAGTGGAGAAATCATCCACGTGCCCGAAATTATGCCACAATCCCAACGATAGGAGCGGGAGTTGCAAGCCGCTGTTTCCACAAAATCTGTAATTCATATTGCTTTTATTATTTAGTTAAATATTGTTGTTATTGTCTTTCGGCCGTTGCCGAAAACGTGCCTGATGCCTCGGCGGGACTTTCGGCCGTTGTCGAAAACGTGCCTGATGCCTCGGTGGAGCTTTCGGCCGTTGCCGAAAACGTGCCCGAAGCCTCGGTGGAGCTTTCGGCCGTTGCCGAAAACGTGCCTGATACCTCGGCGGGACTTTCGGCCGCTGTCGAAAACGTGCCTGATACCTCGGCGGGATTTTCGGCTGTTGTCGAAAACGCGCCTGATACCTCGGTGGAACTTTCGGCCGTTGCTGAAAACGCGCCCGCGGCCTCAATGTCCCTAATATTTACAATGACGCTACCCGGATTGCTTCCGGCTACACCGTCGCAATGGCGATGATGCGTTGGCATGGCATCCGTATAAAATTTCAGCATTTTACAACCGTAATTTCGTCAATTCCTTCCCAGCCAAGTCGTTCCTCCCACAGTTTTTGCTTCGTTTCGGGACGGCGGTCGAAAATAACCAGATATGCCGGGGCTTCGGGATGCGAACGGTCGCGGTAGAAGCGAATCTGCTCCAGGCCTTCTTCCAGCACCGTTTTCGGAGCGTCGTAGGAATGAATCAGCTTTATTTCGATGATAAACCATTTCTTTTCGTATTCGACAGCCAGGTCCATACGCCCGCGACCGGCGGCCGATTCGCGGGTTATGTGTCCGTCGCCATTGGTAATCCGTTGCAGGAAAGCCATCAGCAGCAGGTGAGGGAAAGCTTCGGTATAGTCCGCATGTTCTTCCCATATCTCGGAATTACGCCGCCAGAACTTCTGAAATTCTTTCAGCAGGCTGTCCATATCCAGTGAACCGTCGGGCTTTTGCCACTGCCACGACGAGGGTGGGGGAGTTGAATCATGATAGGGGGAGTTCAAATAACGTATCAGAATTTCCTCATAGATGGGGTTGGATATGATAAATCCTTTTTGTGTGTTCCAGATTATTAATCCCATATCCAGCGCAAGTTCCACATCATTGTCCGTGTGTCCGAGCGGCGGCTCCGGATTTCCGGTGATGACGGTTTGCACCACCCGTTTGATGCGCGGATCGGAGAGCCGTTTGCCCAATGCATCAAGATGCGTTTCGCGAGCCACAATCATCTGCTGACGCGCCTCCTGAATATGTTCGACCGTAACCGTCTCCGTGCTGTCCCTGTCGAGGACGCGCATCGTAGCTCGCATAAACAAGTTGTTCACAATCCAGGGCTGCCCCTGCGACTGCTCCCAAACGTAGTCCAGCGCTTCCCGTGTAATTAGCTGGCCGTTTTCTGCGGTACGCTGGGCAAACAGATGAATCACATCCTCTTTCGTGAAATTTCCCAATACCACCGAATCCGCCTTGATATTAAACGGCGAGCCGGGATTGGGCGCCATCCCGCCCTTCGACGCAGTGATGTAATCCTTCAAATCGCGCATCCCGACCAGGGCGATAGACACGGGAAACGTCCCCACGCTACGCAACGCGAAACCGTCGCGCAACTGGCGGAGGAAACTGATCATCGTCTCGCCTTCCAGCACATCCACTTCGTCAAACAGGACGACTAACGGCTTGGGGGAGGCCAGTCTTGCCCATTCCCGGAGCGTTTCATGCAGCAGGCTTGCCGGGTGTAGTGTTTTAATTTCGGGAACAGGCAGTTTTTCATGGGTCGCATTTGCGCGGATGGCGTCATAAATGGCCGGCATCGAACGTTCTATATCCGGGATACTCTGGCACCGTTCGACGCTTACGTAGCAGGCCATCGCCTCGTCGCCCGCATTGATTTCACGCATCCAGCTTTTGAGGAACGTGGTTTTACCCGTCTGACGCGGCGCATGAAGTATCCAGTAGAGTTCGTCGCCGATATAACGGTGCAACTGCGCCCCGACAAGGCGGTCTTCGGGCGGAAGCATGTAATGGTCGAGGGGATTGCACGGCCCCGTCGTGTTGAAAAATCTGACTTCACGTTTACTTTTCATGATGCTATATTTTTTCGCAAAATTACGAATAATATTTGAGTATTTGGCGGTTTGACGATTTAAAAAAGCATTAATGTTTTTTATAAAAAAGGATTGCATTTGCAGAATTTATTTTTTACCTTTGGTGTCCGAATAACCAAAATAACGGGAAAATACACGAAAAATGTATGAATGTCGTTATGGAATAAAGAATATGAATTATATAATTATAAAACTTATGAATAGATTTTTATCGGCAAGGAATGTAACTGTATGTATGCTGTTGTGCATGTCGTACGTTGTAACGAATATTTTTGCTCAGGAAAGCGGGGCGCCGGGCGTGAAAATGGAGAAATTAATAATGGATCCGAAACTCCGGTACGGGAAACTGGCGAACGGACTGACATATTACATCCGTCATAATGAGAAGCCGGCGGAGCGTGCGGAGTTTTATATCGTTCACAACGTAGGGTCGATGCAGGAAGAAGAAAATCAGCGCGGGCTGGCTCATTTCCTCGAACACCTGGCCTTTAACGGCTCGAAAAATTTCCCTTCAAAGAAAGGCATCCAGGACTATACGGAAAATATCGGTATGCGGATGGGTGAGAATTTGAACGCCTATACGAGTTTTGACGAGACGGTCTATATGCTTATGGACGTCCCGGTGACGCGCGAAGACGTCGTCGATTCGTGCCTTCTGGTATTGCACGACTGGTCGTCCTTTCTTTTGCTGGAAGACAGCGCGATTGAAAAGGAACGCGGCGTGATCCGCGAAGAATGGCGGACAAGAAGTTCGGCGCAGTTGCGTATGTGGGAACAGCAACTGCCTGTGATGTTCCCCGGCAGCAAGTATGGAACCCGTCTGCCTATCGGAAGCATTGATATCATCAACAATTTTAAGGGAGATGAATTAAGGGATTATTATAAAAAGTGGTACCGTCCCGATTTGCAGGCTGTGATAATAGTCGGAGATATAGACGTCGACCGGATGGAAGAGAAAATAAAACGGACCTTTTCCGGTATTCCGGCTCCCGTGAATCCCGAACCGGCCGAAATATCGTTAGTCCCCGACAATTCGATACCGATCGTTTCTATTGCGAAAGATAAGGAAATGACGAATACCACGCTGAGTATATACTACAAACATGAGAAACTGCCGTATGAGTTGAAGGGAACGATTGCGGACTTTATCACCGGGTATACGCAGACCGTCATATCACTGGTAATGAGCGAACGTTTTTCGGAGATCGTCCGGAAGGCTAATCCGCCGTTTGTTGCAGCTTATGCGAACGACGACGATTATTTTGTTTCCAAATCGAAAGGCGCATGGACTTCTACCGCGATCGTAAAACCCGGCGAGCTGGAACGTGCGCTTAAAGCGCTGGTAGCCGAGACCGAACGCGTCAAGAAATTCGGATTTACCGAAGCCGAATATGAACGTGCGAAGGAAAATATCCTTAAATCGTATGAATCGGCGTACAATGACCGCGACAAGCATGAAAACAGTTCTTTTGCCGAAGAATATATCCGTCATTTTACGGAGGATGAATGTATACCCGGCATAGAAGCGGAATATGAGATTGTAAAACAAATAGCGCCCAACTTCCCGTTGGAGGGGATTAATCAATACGTGCGTAATCTGTTCGACCCGAAAGATAAGGGGCGTAATATCGTTATAAGCCTTTCGGGGCCGGACAAAGCAGATATTCAGTATCCGACCGGAGAAGCATTGCTGAAAATGTTTTATCTCGCGAGCACGGCGGATGTTAACGCCAATGAGGAGGAAGTAGTAAGTAAAGTGCTTATTCCCGAACTGCCTGCGCCCGGGAAAATTACGGAAGAACGGGAAGACCCCCTGTTCGGCGCTACGGTTTACCGGCTGAGTAATGGTGTACGCGTCGTCGTTAAACAAACGGAGTTGAAGAAAGACCAGGTCATGATGACGGCGACAAGTCCGGGCGGAACGACCGTCTTCAAAGACGACAAAGACATCTGGAACCTGAAAGTGATTAATAACGCCGTCATGCTGGGAGGCCTCGGGACGTTTAACGCTACGAACCTGCGGAAAGCGCTTGCCGGCAAAAACGTCTCCTGCAGTGTGGGAATCGGAACGGCAAACGAGAATTTTAACGGCTCCGCTTCGCCTTCCGACCTGAAGACGCTCTTTGAACTCATCTACCTGCAATTTACCGGCATGCGCATTGACGACGATGCATACGCTTCGTTTGAAGAGCGCGTGAAATCCCAGCTGGAGAATTATCTGGCGAATCCCATGGTAGCCTTCAGTGATACGCTGACCGAAGTGGTATACAATTATGATCCGCGCAACAGCCGGCTGAAACCGTCCGATTTTGATAAAATAGATTATCACCGCATGATCGACATGTATAACGAACGCTATGCCGACGCTTCCGATTTTGTTTTCACCTTTATCGGTAATGTCGATAAAGATTCCATACGCCCGTTGCTGGAGCAGTACCTGGCGACGCTTCCCTCCCTCGGGCGGAAAGAAAAGGCCGATGAGGGGATGGTGACGCCGTTCCGGAAGGGAAAGGTAAAAAATCATTTTTCCCGCCGCTTAGAGACGCCGAAGTCCTCCGTAGCGCTCATGTATACCGGCGAGATGCCGTATAACCTCCGGAACGTAATCATATCGCAACTGTTGAGCCAGATACTTGACCTGGTCTATGCGGAAAAAATCCGCGAAAACGAAAGCGCATCGTATGGCGTGCAGACGAACGTAAGGCTGCATGACTTTCCCGAAGGGCGCACCTCCATACAGATATTTTTCGATACCGACCCGGAAAGGCAGGATGATATCATACGGATCGTCAAATCCGAACTGGAACGCATTGCGGAAGAAGGCCCCCTCCCGGTCTATCTGGAGAGAAGCCTTGCCGGTACCTTGAAGGGACGCGAGGAACTGAAACAGCAGAATGATTACTGGCTAAACATCCTGGATACATACTATTACCGCAATTTTGACGCCCATACGGAATATGACGCTATCATAAAAACCGTAACGGTCGACGACATAAAATCGTTCACGAAAAAGTTCCTCGACCAGGGCAATGAAATAGAAGTGGTGATGTTCCCGGCCAAGTTTTAGACCGGGTTGGCTATGGCAAAGCCGTTTACAGCCGCTTGCGCGACCAGTACAGCGACAAGCCCAAGCCGGAGACAATATGCCATATTCCCCACCAGGCCGTAATGAAAAACATTCCTCCGGTTGCAGTTTCCGGCGGGAATATATTGGGATTCAAAAGTAGGACAAGACCCAGACCGGAGTTCTGGATACCGGTTTCGATCGTCATTGTCCGGCAGTTATCGCCCGGCTGTTTAAACAGCCGGGCGATGTAATAACCCGACAGCAGACAGGCGGAATTATGTATCAATACAATGATGAAGATATATTTTATATGCTTTACAAACAACCCCCAGTTGTTCGTAAACAAGATAACAACCAGGACGGCAAAGAACAGGATTGATACCTGTTGAAGTACTTTTTTCAGTTTCACGGACATGCCGGGAAAGTATTTTGAAAATGCGACACCCAGCAGAACCGGTATCCCGATGATGATGATTACGGTTTCAAACATCAGTGAATACTCAATTTCCAGCGGTTGCAGCATGTCTCCTGCCGTATGGTTGAAAAAATCCACGTACAGGCCGCCCCAAAACCCGAAGTTAAAAGGAGTCATGAGTACGGCAAGTACGGTAGAAAACGTTGTCAACGTAACGGACAATTCCGTATTCCCCTTTGACAGCGATGTCATGAAATTGGAAATATTGCCTCCCGGACACGCCGCAACCAGGATCATGCCCATCGCAACCGTAGGCGTTATCAATTTATTCAGGAGAATGACCAGCGCAAATGTGACGGAAGGAAGAACAATAAACTGAAGCGATAACCCCAGGAAAACAGGCTTGGGCGACTGCAACAGTTTCTTAAACTGTCCAATCCGAATATTTAACGCTACCCCGAACATTATAAATGCCAGGACAGTATTCAAGACAACGTTTCCCGAATTTGAAAAATTTATCCTTATCGGATCCAGTTCTAACAGCGATTCATACATAACACCGGCAAAAATATAAATAACCGGGATGTTATCCAAGTCCCAAACCGTTTTTAATTTAGCAAAGTCTTTCATGAATTTTCGAAAAAGCAGAACGGAAGCATACTTTGAAGAACACTATCGAATAATTTTAAAAAAAAACGCGAAAATATTTGTTTTGTCAAAAAAAAATTTATATATTCGCCGCCGTAATTTATAAATAGTATTAAAGTACAAATATATGCAACCTCTGAGGACAAATATTTCCGGATTATGCCTTTTTAACGACCAACATTTGGCCGGGTGCGATTATTTGTTAAAAAAAACACACACACCACACACACCTACGATCAACCTGTACATTATATTATAGCGCACGCGCGTGAGTGTAAGCATTTTCTTTTTAACAGGCAAGAAAAATTACTCTGCTTTGAGATAAGAGTTGCTGCATTAAGAAAAGACTGTTTGGAAAAGGATGTTTCGGCCGTTTCCCAAAGGTTCTTATTATGCGGTTCAATAAGACAGCCTCGTCGGTTACCGGCAGGTTTCGCTCAACCGTACAGAACACTACCCGCACGGCGCGCGACCGTTAGAACGTCTACGACAAAAAATAAACACGTATGGAATATGCATAAATAAGTTATATATTAATGAATTAATAAAAAGATCATGAATAAAACAGAATTAATCGGTGCGATAGCTGCAGAAGCGGCACTCACCAAAAAGGAAACAAAGAAAGCGGTAGATGCATTTATCAAAACAGTTGAAAATGCGATAGGGACAGGCGACAAGATCGC
>JAISYY010000084.1 GCA_031269635.1 Tannerella sp.
CCCCGCACGCCGGAACCGAACCTCTTCCTCACCGGCCAGAACCTCAACTTGCACGGCGTGCTGGGCGTCTCGATGACGTCGTTCCTCACCTGCGCCGAAATAATCGGCATGGACAAGGCAACGGAAGGCCTCTAACTTGTAAGGAATGAAGCAATCCGGAGACAAGGATCTGTCCGGTTACAGTCCGTGCGACAATCTGAATTACATCCCTTTTATTTTGCAGTGCGCTCAACTTACACTATCTTTGCGGCCGTTATTTGAATGATTAATTATGAATATATTGGATTTGAGCGAACAGGAAATTATCCGTCGCAAAAGTTTGGAACAGTTGCGCAGCATGGGCATAGAGCCGTATCCGGCGGCCGAATATCCGGTGGATGCATACGCCGGGGAGATTAAGGAACGTTTCAGGGATGAAGAAGAACGGCGATATGTCGTGATTGCCGGACGTATCATGAGCCGCAGGATAATGGGTAAGGCGTCGTTCGTGGAATTGCAGGATTCGACCGGACGCATACAGGTTTATGTCACGCGCGACTATATCTGTCCTTCCGAAAACAACCTGGAACTCTATAATGTGGTCTTTAAAAAACTGCTTGATATAGGCGACTTTATCGGCATCAAAGGCTATGTTTTCCGCACGCAGATGGGCGAAATTTCCGTTCATGCCGAAGAACTGACCGTGCTGTCAAAATCGTTGCGGCCGCTTCCGGTCGTGAAGGAAAAGGACGGTGTCGTTTACGACGGGTTCACCGACCCGGAACAGCGTTACCGCCAGCGGTATGTTGACCTTGCCGTGAACAGCGAAGTGAAAAATATATTCGTAAAACGCGCCGGGGTTTATTCCTCCATACGCGAATATTTTGATGCCAAAGGTTACCTGGAGGTTGAGACGCCGGTGTTGCAATCCATTCCCGGAGGTGCGGCTGCGCGTCCGTTTATGACCCACCACAATGCGCTCGACATCCCGCTGTACCTGCGTATCGCGGATGAGTTGTATCTGAAACGCCTTATCGTGGGCGGTTTTGAGGGCGTTTATGAGTTCTCGAAAAACTTCCGCAACGAAGGGATGGACCGTACGCACAATCCCGAATTTACGTGCATGGAAATTTATGTAGCTTACAAGGATTACAACTGGATGATGGATTTCACGGAAAAGATGATTGAGAAAGTCTGCCTTGATGTGACCGGAACGGACGAGGTCACGGTCGGCGGGAAGACAATAAGTCTCAAGGCCCCGTTCAAACGTGTCACCATGACAGACGCCATCAGGGAGCATACCGGCATCGACATAACGGGGATGGACGAGGCGCAACTTCGCGGCGTATGCAGGCAACTGGGGCTGGAAGTGGACGAGACGATGGGCAAAGGCAAGCTGATTGATGAGATATTCGGCGAAAAATGCGAAACCAATTATATACAGCCTGCATTTATTACAGACTACCCAATCGAGATGTCGCCGCTTTGTAAACGTCACCGCCGGAACCCGGAACTGACGGAGCGTTTTGAACTTATCGTCAACGGCAAAGAGTTGTGCAATGCCTATTCGGAACTGAACGACCCGGTTGACCAGTTAGAGCGTTTCCAGGAGCAGCTGCGCTTGAGCGAAAAAGGCGACGACGAGGCGATGTTCATTGATATGGATTTTGTCCGCGCCCTCGAATACGGGATGCCGCCCACGAGCGGTATGGGCATCGGCATCGACCGTCTTGTGATGCTCCTGACCGGACAGACAACCATCCAGGAAGTGCTCCTCTTTCCGCAGATGCGCCCGGAAAAGACCGTGCAGAAAGATAAGGCGGAAAAATATGCGCCTCTGGGCGTGCCCGCAGAATGGGTTCCCGCGTTGCAGAAAGCCGGTTATGTGACCGCCGGTACGCTGGCAGGGGCAAATCCGCAGTTCGTGCGCCAGTCGTTGTTTGAACTTAATAAGAAATATGCTCTCGGACTGGAATTGCCTTCGTTGCAGGATGTCGAATCGTGGACGAAGGAACCGGAAGAATAAATCGTTGCACGTATGAAATTCTTTCCCGGAAAGATTGCCGTCATGGGCGGAGGAAGCTGGGCTACCGCGCTGGCAAAGATTGTGATGTATTCGCAAAAGGAGATTAACTGGTATATGCGCCGGCCGGACAGGATTGACGACTTCAAACGGCTGAAACATAATCCGGCCTATTTGTCGAGTATTGCGTTCGATACGTCCCGGATACGTTTTTATAATGACATCAACCGGGTGATCGAAGATTCGCACACCCTTATTTTCGCCACTCCTTCGCCCTATATCAAAGACCATCTCAAAAAGGTGACCTCGCCGCTCGAAAAAAAGTATATCATCTCGGCCATCAAAGGGATTGTGCCGGATGAAAATATGCTTGTGAACGATTATTTTTCGACGTTCTACGGCGTGAACCCCGATAATATTATTGTAATAGCGGGAGCTTGCCATGCCGAAGAGATTGCGATGGAGCACCTGTCGTATCTGACGCTGGTATGCAGGGACATCAAAAAGGCGAACACGCTGTCGGAAAATATCTTTAAAACCCCGTACCTCAACAGTTCCGGCAGCCGCGACATGATCGGGCTTGAATATGTTTCGGTACTGAAGAACATTTATGCGATTGTCAGCGGTATATGCAGCGGGCTGAAATATGGAGATAATTTCCAGGCGGTCTATATACCGAACGCATTTGACGAAATGGTACGTTTCCTTAATGTTGTGCATCCCGTGAAGCGCAATATCACGAGTGCAGCCTATCTGAGCGATTTGCTTGTGACCTCTTATTCGACATTCAGCCGCAACCGCATGTTCGGAAAAATGATCGGCGAGGGCAACAGCGTTAACGCCGCCAGGGTAGAACTTGGAATGGTGGCCGAAGGCTATTATGCGACGAAATGTATTCATGAAATAAACGAGCGTTACAACGTGGATATGCCCATATTGAACGCGCTTCATGCCATTCTTTATGAGCGTGAATCGCCGGCGGAGCAGATACGGAAGATAACGGAAAATTTTAAATAGCGGAAGTGTTTGTGTGTTCCGCATAGGAATGAGGATATTATTAACTGTTAATATATAAATAAATGAAATCTATTAGTTTAAACATCGACAAGGCGTTTGGCGCCATCACAAGGGAACAGGTGAACGCACTGGAAGCCGAAGTGAAAAAAGGAATGGAAATGTTGCATAAGGGAACGGGCAAAGGAAGCAACTTCCTCGGCTGGCTGCACCTTCCTTCTTCCATCCGGGAGGCGGAATTGAATGACATCGAAGCGACGGCGGCAAAACTTCGCGCGTGCGACGTGGTTGTTGTCATCGGCATAGGCGGCAGTTACCTCGGAACAAAAGCGGTTGTCGAAGCAATAAACAGCAGTTTTGACTGGTTGCGGAAGAAACGCGAAAACCCGGTCGTCATTTATGCCGGGCATAACATCGGCGAAGATTATCTTTCGGAACTCTGCGACGTGCTTAACGGCGTAAAGTTCGGCATTATCAACATCTCCAAATCGGGGACGACAACGGAACCGGCAATCGCGTTCCGCGTGTTGAAAAAACTGCTTGAAAAGAACGCCGGCGACGGTGCGGCCAACGATCGCATCGTGGCGATTACGGACAAAGCGCATGGCGCATTGCGCACGCTGGCCGGCAAGGAAGGCTACAAGACGTTTGTCATACCGGATGATGTAGGCGGACGCTTTTCCGTACTCACCCCGGTAGGCCTGTTGCCGATAGCCGTTGCCGGTATCAACATCCGCGAACTGGTGAAAGGAGCCGCCGATATGGAAAAGGCTACCGGCGACGGCGTCCCGTTTGCCGAAAACATCGCTGCCCAATATGCCGCAACCCGTAACGCACTCTATGC
>JAISYY010000095.1 GCA_031269635.1 Tannerella sp.
AGCGAAATGCTGAACAAGCATGAAGGCGTGCGCAAAGCATTCGTCAACTCTTACGAAAACAACAAACTTATAGCTGCGATATGCGCCTCTCCAAGAGTATTCGGCAGCCTGGGACTGCTCAAAGGCAAAAAAGCAACGTGCTACCCCGGCATAGAACCGGAACTCACCGGCGCAACAATCGTAAACGAACCGACCGTAACCGACCGTAACATCATCACCGGCCGTGGCCCGGGACTTGTCATAGATTTCGGATTCGCCCTCCTGAATTACCTCAAGGACAACCCGTGTGATGTAGATGACGTCGCCGAAGCGATGCTACTGTAAAAAAAAGCCGCTGAATACGGCTTTTTTATGAGAAATACAAATCAAACGGATATGCGCAGGATAATCATAAGAAATCTTGGCCCGATTAAAGACGTCACATTGGACTTGAATAAAATCAATGTAATCATAGGGCCTCAAAGCAGCGGTAAAAGCACCATTGCAAAAGTTATAAGTTTTTGCACATGGTTAGACAAAAAGTTTTCGAAGGAAGGACTTCCCAAGAAAAACGAATTGACTGACTATATTCGAGAATTGAAAACATATCATCGCCTATCAAACGGATATTTTAATACAAGCACTCAAATATACTTTATCGGAGATTTTATTGAATTATGTTATAACAATTGTCATCCAATGACATTGACTAAATACGGATTTTCGTTGTCGGAACTCTCTGCGAATACTGCAATCCGGTTTGAAATCGGAATGAGACATTCAACCCCAATAGACAATAATAGCAAAGTGATTTACATCCCTGCCGAACGAAATTTTGTTTCCGCCATTTATAATTTACAGGAATACCTCCGGGATGAAGATAATATTCAGGATTTTGTACTTAACTGGTACGAAGCAAAAAGAAGGTATTCAAACGAAAACAAACTAAACATTTTAAATCTGGGTGTAGAATATTACACCGAAGGCGAAGACATCGACAAGTTGCATTTGCAAAATGGAGGAGATATTACATTACAAATAGCATCAAGCGGATTACAGGCCGTAGTCCCGTTGATCACAATGTTTGATTATACAACAAGAGGCATCTATAACGAGAAGCGTCCGATGTCAGTAAAGGAACGGGATGAATTAATTAAAAAACTAAACGAATTAGTCAAAGAAGACAACGAAAAAAAACACAAAATTGACCTATTAATTGATGTAATAGGCTCCACAAATTACCGGTATTCTCAAATTATTGTTGAAGAACCGGAACAAAATTTATTCCCTCTGACACAAAGAGACCTTGTTTACTATATGATACAAATGTGTAATGATCCGAATCGTAATCATCGTCTAACATTTACGACACACAGTCCGTATATTTTGTATGCATTAAACAACTGCATGATGGGCCATATAGTAAAAGACAAAATACCCGAACCGGAACGACCGGAACTTATTAGCCGGAACGCATGGATAAATCCGCAATTAGTATCCGTCTGGGAGATTGAATGTGGAACGGTCCGTTCGATACAAGACCGGGACGGCATCGTTTCCGAAAATTATTTCGATCTGAATATGAAGACTTTAACCGATGAATATTTTCAACTGTTAAACTATTACGATGAGAAATAAACTGGATTCCCTTTTATCATCCGACAAAATTACACACATCGCATACGACGATAATGAAATATATGTAGTGGATTATTCTAACAAATCCGGTTCTGCAAAAGGAGTTGAAGTGCACAACATAAAACCTGATGATATAGACGATCTTACATTGAAAAATGAAAGCCATTTGAATATTACCGCTTCCATTTTCGGCAAACAATGCTTTATGGATGAAGAAAACAAAGAGATAAAACATTGTGAATGTGTATTATATCCCACCCACTCAAATCCTGACACATGGGTACTCTTTATTGAAATAAAGGATTGTAAGCCCAAAAATGTCTCCAATTATTTCACATCGGCAAAAGAACAAATCATTCAAACCGTGAAATTATTCCGTAAATGTAATCTGCTTGATATCAATAAGAAAGTTCATGCCGTAATTTCATTCCCTCGAAATAAAACAAATTTTTATCATCTGCTGATCCCTATCAGTGAAAGCCAAATGTTCTTTCATCAATATAAAATTATAATGAGAGCGACAAACACACTTTCCATTAAAAATGAGAAGATTATCGTATAATCACATGCCCCATTATTCACAAATCCTTAATTTTAAACGGATTAAACGATACGTCCGTATCAAATGCGTCATTGCCTTCTATTTTCTTGACATGGCGCACAACACGTACCGTAACCGGCAATGCGACTATTTCATATACCGATTTCAGCAGGGTTTGCGTTATGATCATAAGTAAAAGTTCTTCGCCCCGGATCATGCCCCAGAAAGCGATCGGGAAAAAGATGAATGAATCCGCAGTCTCGCCGGCAAGCGTGGATACGATTGCACGGAAAGAGAAATTGCGCCCGCCGGACGACACTTTCATCCGGCTCATTACGTACGCATTCAGGAACGATCCCGCAAGAAATGCACAAAAACTTGCAACAACAATACGGGGCGCCATTCCAAACACGAAATTGAAACTCTCCTCCCCATTCCAGAACGGTGCGGCCGGAAGGCATACGGCCAACTGCGACAATCCTACGACCAGAAAATTAACGGCAAAGCCGCTCCATATAATCAAACGCGCCTTCTTATATCCCCATACTTCGGAAATACAATCGTTTATAATATATGAAATAGGAAAAACCAGCAGGCCGGCCGTCGCTGTAACAGGCCCTAACTGAATAATTTTCGTTTCCATCAGATTGGAAACAACCAGACACACAACAAATAAAATCCCCAATAACATGAAGGGAAGTGAAACCATTTTCTTCATAATCAGACTTTATTAATGGTTAATGGGTTAATGGTTAATGGTTAATGATTCGTAATTTTTAAAATTTCTGCATATCGCACAAACGTCTATAATAGCCATCAAGGGCGAGAAGATCCTCATGTCCGCCTCTTTCGACGATTTTTCCTTCGTACATCACACAGATTTCATCGGCATTGCGGATTGTGGAAAGGCGATGCGCAATAACGATCGTCGTACGGTTGCGCATAAGGTTTTCAAGCGCCTCCTGTACCGAATGTTCCGACTCCGTATCAAGCGACGACGTAGCCTCATCAAATATCAGTATCGGCGGATTCTTCAGTATGGCGCGGGCGATGCTTATCCGTTGCCTTTGTCCGCCGGAAAGTTTCCCGCCCCGGTCTCCGATATTCGTATCATACCCGTCCTCCGAAGCCATGATGAACTCATGAGCATTAGCGACGCGGGCCGCTTCCTCCACCTCCCCGCGCGTTGCCGATTCTACCCCAAAAGCAATGTTATTAAAGAACGTATCATTGAAAAGTATGGCTTCCTGATTGACATTCCCCATCAGTTCGCGCAAATCATGCAACGACGCATCCCTGATATCAACGCCATCAATCGCGATACTTCCCTTCGTGACATCATAAAAACGGGGCAGTAAATCGACAAGCGTACTTTTCCCCGACCCCGACTGCCCCACAAGGGCAACCGTCTTCCCCTTTTCTATACGAAGATCAATCCCTTTAAGCACCCATTCTTGCTGATAACGAAACCACACATCCCTATATTCGATAGTCCCGTTCAGGGCTACCGGCCGGGGATTGTCCGGCGACTTGATATCCGGTTCCGCCTTCAAGATCTTATCCACACGCTCAACCGAAGCAAGTCCTTTCTGTATCGCATAAGTAGCCTTGCTCAAATCTTTTGCCGGGTTTATGATGCTATAAAAAATCACCAGGTAATAGATGAACGTCGATGCATCAATCGGGCTGTTATTACCCAGTATAAGCGAGCCGCCGTACCACAGGATGACGACAATAGTCGCCGTACCGAGCAATTCGCTCATAGGATGCGCCAGTTGCTGACGGCGGTATATACGATTGGTCGTGCGCCTGAACGTCTCGTTCATCTGCTCAAAGCGCCGCCGGATCTTCTTCTCCGCATTAAAAGCCTTTACGATACGAAGACCGCCAAGCGTCTCTTCAATCTGGCTCATCAAAGCGCCCCACTGCGACTGTCCCAGCAGCGACTTCCGTTTAAGCGTCTTCCCTACCCTGCCCATTATATACCCCGCAACAGGCAGCAAAATAAAGACAAACAGCGTAAGTTGCCAACTGACAACAAACATAGCCGCCAGATAAATAACAATCAGGATCGGATTCTTAAAAAGCATATCGAGCGAGTTCATGATCGAAGCCTCTATCTCGTTCACATCGCCCGACACACGCGCGATGATATCGCCCTTACGTTCTTCGGAAAAGAAACCCAGGGACAGTTCCGTGATTTTCCTGTTTATCTGATTGCGCACATCCCGCACAACCCCCGTCCGGATAGGAATCATCGTGTAAAAAGCCATATACATCGCCAGCACTTTAAAAAATGTCATGACGACTAACCCGATACCAAGAGCCACCAGCGTAAACGACCCTCCATGAGTCGCAACGAGGTCGTTCACATACCAGTAGAAATTATTCATCGCAATATCGGCAACAGACCGCCACGCATCTAAAGAGAGAGGTTGCCACGACCAATCCATGAACGTATAAACCGTCTTATCCACCCGGAAAAGAATCTGCAAAATAGGTATGATAAGCGCAAAGGCAAAAAGGTTCAGTATGGCCGAAAGAATATTAAACGCAATATTAAGCGCCACATATTTTTTATATGGCGGCACAAACCGTTTTAAGACATTGATAAAATCCTTCATCCGTACGAAAAATCAACACGAACGCATTAGGGAGT
>JAISYY010000210.1 GCA_031269635.1 Tannerella sp.
TGATGACCGTTGTATGTGTCCTGCAGAAGCTGTTTGCTCTCTTTTTTGTACTTCTGACGCTGTTTAATGCCCACTTTTTTAGCTATATCGTTGCATTTGTCTATTACTTTTTTGCACAGCTTCGCATCGGTTGGAAAGGTCGTAAAGTTGCCCTGTACTGTCGTATCCGACAATACAAATTTTGCCTGAGCAGGCACTGCTTCGCCATGAAGTTTTACGCTGTACGCAAATATTTTCTCAATCCCTGTTTCTCCGATACGCCTGCGAAAATGTACAAAATCACTCGGATCGCAAGGGAATTTGTGCTCAAAAAACACACCGCCGCAAAAATACTGAAAGTAAGGGTTGCTTTCCCACGCAAACGGTATCTTTTCGTCGCCAAGACTGTACAGGTGTTTGAGCATCAAGACGCCAACCATCAACCGGATCGGCATAGCAGGACGGCTCGGCTTCCCGGAATAGAAACCCTTAAACTCGTTTTCAAAATAGGACCGGTCGATCTTATTGGCCAGTAATGCCGGTTCGTGTTTGGGATTAATCAAATCCGACAGAAGAGTGCGAAACAGGTCGCGGCTGGTGGCTGAAGGTAATTTTCTTATCATAAATATCCGGTTTTTATGCCACAAAGGTATAAAATCCGGTGCTTTTATCCAACTCTTTTTATGCTTATTTCAATAATTAACAATGAATTAATATAGTTTTAAGGATTGACTAATTATTGAAACAGTTTTGAATTTATCATCAACCGTCTTTTTGAAGGGGTAATTTTTGGTATTAATATTTGAATATACAATCAAGCCGGTAGCGTTTGTTGTATCCTCGGTGAGATCTTTGACAAATTGGATATGATACATGCGCGTGTAAGCCGGGAAAAAAGGCGGTATTGCAGATACCTTGTCCATACCCGGAAAAGGATGTCACAAACAGATTCCGAAGTGTCTTTGCCTGTACCGAAGGTAAGATATCCCGTGTTGTCATTTACATCAAGACCGGTAAATTCATATCTGTAAACTGTTTACGATAAAGCATTTCGTCCCGAGGCAGTTCGGCAACGCTTCCCTCCACTATTTTGTCAAAAGCGGTAAGCCATTCGGGATACAATCTTTTTGAAGCTATGTCCGGGATATATGGAGATTCCGGTTACGTCGAATTTGTCAGGGACAGCCGCCCCCTTCTGTATCCGGTTCATCATTTCGCATGGGTTTTCCCGACCTTGATGCCGGTTTCTTTAGACGGTTACAGATAGATGTGGTGAAGACCGTAAAAACCGGCAGGCAACGGGCGAAAACCGGACGAGAATACTTACCGCAGATCGGATATCATTTCCCTGACTTTTTGGTATTTCGTTGAGCCGCTTTTTCTTTTTGGGCTGCCCTGCGTTCTTTTTCCTTCTGTTTTAGCGCGGCTTTGCGCTCTTTCTCTTTTTGTTTGCGTTCTTTTTCCTTTTGTTTCAGGCGTTCTTTAGCCGCTTTTTCTTTGTCTTTGCGTAACTGTTCGTTCGCTTTCTCCTGCTGTTTTTTCTGATCTTGGGCTGCTTTTTTGGCTTCTTCTTTGGATAATGTTTCTTCGGCTTCCTTTGTGGCGGCTTCTTCGGTTTCTTGCCGGCGTATTTCCTGAAGCTGTTCAAATGTAAGTTCGCCGTCCGCTCTTTCCAGCGGTTTTTTGTTGGTGGCGGCGCTGTCGGCCGGCAATTCATTTTCGGCGGCAAGTTCTGTTGCCACGTTTATCCCTTCCTGGATCTTTTTAAACTCGTCCGTATCTTTGACACGTTTGAAAAGTTTTTTAAATATGTTATCCCTTTTCGCTTTGGGACGTTCTTCCGGGACAGTATCCGGTTCGGATGTCTGGGGAGCGTCTTCGTTTTCCGTTGTTTCTTCTTTTTGTTCAACCGGCCGTTCTGTTGCAACCGGTATTTCTTCTTTGATTGTGACGGGTTCCGCAGGCAGGATTTCAGGCTCTGTTTTTTTCGGTTCGTCTTTCGCCGGCTCGGCAGGTTCTGCAGGCGTGGCCGCCGGTTCGGTGATTGTTTCTTCCTCGCTTTCGAGCTTTTCTTCTTCCGCTTTCCGGTCGGTTTCCACGCGGACGCGCCAGCGGTTAACTAATTCGGGAGCAGTTTCGCCGTAGTTTTCGATGAAGAAAGTCATGTATTCTTCCAGTGTTTTCCCGTGCATCAAGGTCATATAATTCTCGTCGGAGATAGGGAAGAATGTGGCGACGCCGTCGAAGGCGGACGCATATCCGCCTTCTCCATAAATCATGCGGTAGTATTCGATTATCTCGCCGAGACTGTTAAATCCGCTGATTGTAAATAGGGTTAATGAGCCGGATTCCTCGAAGCTGAGGTCGAATCCTTTTACGCGGAAATTGGCAAAGTTATATGCTGCGATTGCATAGAGTAACAGGTTACGGTCTATGCTTCCCGCAGTATGTATGAGCAACATTCTGTGCGGCGTTTCCTGTTCGGCGGAGAAGGTACGTGCGGAATCCGCTGCCGACAGCGTACCGTCTTCGCTTAGACCGAAGCGCAGATCCCATGTCATTGTGGAGAAACTGCCCTGCATCAGTTTGCGTCCGCGAAGGAGACCTTTCAGCATCTCATTGGCGAGTTCCGTAACATCCGCACCGGGGTATTTTTCCGTCAGGAGGGTGAGTTCTTCTTTGAACCCTTCGGAATCGCCGGCCTGAACATACGTGAGCGCGTTCAGGAACATAAATTTAGGCATCAGTTTGGCCAGCGGGTACTTGGCGCTGACTTCCAGGTAGTTGCGGCGTACGGCGGAGGTGTCTTTTGCAAGGTAACAGGTGTAGGTCGCTTCATAAATGGAATCCTGTACACTGTCCATCATCCGTATGTTATATTCATAGTCAGGATCGGAAATCGCGATTGTATAGTCATTATCGGGAAATTCGGCGAGCATCCTGTTTTTATATTTTTCTGCCAGTGCGGTGTTTTTATAGCGTAAAGCCATGATGTAGATCTGATAGTAATAATCGAGCTTATACTCATTATCCGGAAAGCGGCGTTCGAGTTCTTCAAATGTTTCGACGGACAGGTCTACGTTTTCGAGTTTGTCCTTATAAATCATTCCCATATTGAAAAGTCCGTTTGCAACAATCATATTCGAGGCTTCCAGGTCTTCTTCGGCAAACGGGATCTGTTGCAGGTAATATTCGCGCGACTTCGGGTCTGATGCGAGCGAGTCCGGTATTGACGGTAACGAATCCGGCGGCAGGTTCATATCTTCGGATATTTCGCCCGGCGCGTCTGTTGATGCGGCCTGTTCGTCATCGGTCTGTATCAGCGCCATTTTTTTGTTTCGTCTGCGCCAGTTATCTTCGAGCGTTCGTTTGCCCCACCTGTTCTGGAATTGTGTTTTTCCCTGCGCTACGACTTGCTGGTTATAGAAGTAGAAAGAGTTATCACCGGCGTTTGTGGGAGTTTGCGGCATAGCGATATTGTTCCGGGAGGGGAGGTTTGAACCTAAGGCCTGCTGATCTGCGAGAAATTCTTCTTTTTTAGCTTCTTCTTCGGCCTTCTTTTCTTCTTCGATTACCTGTTCGATGATTTTATCAATGACGGCAAGACGCTCGCTTTCGGGCATCCGGGCAAGCTCCTGTAAACTGTCCTGCAGGTGTACGGCTTCAAAATGTATAACAAGTTCGTCGAGCGTTTCCGACAGGCGTGCTACGCGGTCATAATCCTTATACTCCCGCTGTATTCCTGCAAGCGCACCGCTGAAACAGGGTTGCGCCTTGAGATAGTCTTTCTGTGTAAAATAAATATCCCCCAGCCGGATTTGGCAGATTGCTTTGTCCATGCCGTTTTGGGTACTTTTTTCGATGCCTTCGGCATAACATTCGATAGCGCGTGCGGTGTCCTGTTGCGTCATGTAGACATTCCCCATAGCATAGTATACCTGGTCAAGAAAATCTTTATTTTTATCGCTTTTGGCCATGCGTTTCAACATCTTAAGCACCTTGCCGTAATTACCTCCCGGGAAAACTTCCGTTTGCCGTATGCGCGAGGCAAATTCTATTTCGTAGGGAGGATTTGACGACGCCAATTTGCCGAATGTCCGGTAAGCCTCTTCGTTCCGGCCGGTATTCATGTAGATTTGCCCCAGCAGGTAATGCATACGCGAACGCTGGCGTTTGTTTTTTTCCGATTTAACAGCGTTTTGCAGGTAGGGTATCGCCTGTTCAAGTTGTTTGCTTCTGATAAGGTAATCGGCATACATCCGGTCGTATTTTTTTTGCAACTTGGGAGGGATGCCGCTTTCACCGAGTTTTTTCAACGCATTATTCGTTTCGTAGAACCAGTCCATTTCGGTATAACAGCGTGCTTGCCAGACGAGTGCTTCGGCTACGAGTTCGGGGTCTGTCGTGAAATGCCGCGCTATGTACGAAAACGTTACGGCAGAGGTCAGGAAATCGCCGTTGTAAAACTGTCCTTCGGCAATTAGCAGCCAGCAGTGTTTCATGAACGGGTTAAACTCCTCCTGCGCCTGCAGTTTCACCTGTTTCGGATCGCTCTGCCAGCCTGCTTTGCGGGGCGGTTTTTCTTTTATGGAATGTAGTTTTATGGCTTTGTTTCCTTTTTCGATAGCACGGTCGAACGGTCCGCCGGCAACGCTTTTTTCTTCCCTGTATATTCCGCTTATGGGGAACATGTGTATTTGTTCGCTATAATTCTCTTTATACCCCTCGTTCATTGATTTTAAAGCCTCATCAAACGTTGTTTTCCCATTGAAATAGATGTTGTAACGCGAGTTAAGGGAATGGTAAAAACGGCTTGACGCAGTATTTTTACGCGCTCCGCACGAACCCAATGCAACGATAACGATTACCGATGCTGCAACGATATAAAGCCTTTTTTTAATTTCCACAAAAGACATGGCCAAGCTACATAAAAAATTTACTGTCTATAAAATAACTGAAAGAACGGCTAATTATTGCCTTGCCGTATAAATTTTCAGGCTGCAAGTCCATTTTTTGTTACGCCGGAGCGTTCCTCCTTCCGAATAAACAATGAGTGTATTGCTTTTGCGATCAGGAAGATAACGATCAAAACCAGAATGATAAACGCTCCGGACGGAATATTGAAGTAATATGACAGAAACAGACCGGATAGACAGCCGGAAAAACCTAATATACTGCTTGCGACAGTGATTTTATGATAATTTGAAGTGAATATGTTTACCGTCATCTGGGGTATCGTCAGGATACTTATGAGTAACATAATACCGACTAAACGGATAGACAGAACGATCGTCGCCGATATAAAAAACATCATGCCATATTCTATAAGACGTACGGGTAAACCTTGTGTGAATGCAAAGTCGCGGTCGAATGCCGTATACATGATTGATCTCCTTCCCGGTAAGTATACCGCTATCAGAATGATGGTCAGGACAGTCATCCATAATATATCTGTTGTGGATACGGTTAAGATATTTCCGAAAAGGTATGCCGTGAGGTTCGGGGCGTATCCGGGAGTGAGAAAGATGAAAATCACGCCTGTTGCCATGCCGAGCGACCAGACGGCGGCAATTACGGAGTCTTCGCGTATTCGTTTATAGCCGCCGGAGTGACTGATATATTCTACGCCAAAGGCCGACAAAACCGCAAAAATCAGTGCGGATAAGAGCGGATTCATTCCTGTGTAAAAACCGATTCCCAGTCCGCCGAAAGAAGCGTGCGTAATGCCTCCGCTTATGAATACGATACGGCGGGAAACGATATATGTCCCTACAATGCCACATGCGATAGCTGTAAGTAAACTTGCCCAGATGGCGTTTTGAAAAAATGTGTACTGTAAAATGTCCATAATTACTTAAATGTTGGCGGGGTCAAATCCGGCCGTATGATTAATTTATATTCTTTGTACAGGGGTTCCCGTATTATCGGGAATCTCCCTTTATAAAGCGTTACGCTGTTCTTCCATGATGAGCAGCGCTTCATCTTTCAGTTCTTCCGGCAGGTTTACGCCGCGAAGTTGCAGGCTGCGCAGCCACCCGGCGACTTCCGCTTCGCGCAATGTATAAAGCACTTCACGAAATTCTTCGACTTCCGTTTTATTATACCGGTCAGGCTCCGTTCCGCGATAAACGTCCAATTCTTCATCATCGTAATACTCAATCGTTTTACTTGCCGCCGTAAGCAGGCTGTCGCGTTCGCACACTTCGTGCCGGCCGCAACATTCCGCAGGAACAGCCGTATGATCGGTTGCTTCCGTTTCGTTACAGGCGGATGATCGCCGTCTGCGGTTGTCGAAAAAACCGGTTATTGCCGCTATAATTCCTAAAATGACAATTCCTGAAACCAGATACCACATACCATATTATAATAAATGTTCGCGACTCGTTATTGAAAATCCGGTTTTTTGAAGATCTTCCCAGTAAGAAGGGTAACTTTTCGATACGACTTCCGGATCGGAAATAGATATACCTTCCTGCCGGCATATTGCGACAGGAGCAAAAGCCATAGCCATGCGATGATCTTCGTAAGTTGCGACAACCGGCGTCTGTGCGGAATCGCTCTTTTGTCCGTTCCATTCAAGAGTGTTTCCGTCATATACGGTTATTGGATAGCCGAATTTGCACAGTTCGGTTTTAAGGGCTTCCAGCCGGTCTGTTTCTTTTATTTTAAGGCTCTGTAAACCGCTGAACCGGAACGGTATGCCAAGCATTGCACACGTGACGGCCGCGGTTTGCGCCATGTCGGGCATGGAAATGAAATCGAATGTCAGCGGGGAATTTGTTTTCTTTTCTTTTTTCGTAAGCGTAACGCCCGATGATGTGAATGTTGTTTTTACGCCAAGCCTGTCAAACAAAGCAACAATAGCGGCGTCCCCCTGTAAACTGTCCGGTAATAATCCCGGTAACGAAATGCGGGCGTTTTCATTTTTGCATAATGCAATCATCTCGTACCAGTATGAAGCCGCACTCCAGTCCGGTTCTACCGTGAAATTCTCTACTGCGGAGTATTGCTGCGGCGGAACGGTGAAGGTCTGTCCTTCTTCAAAAACAACAACGCCGAACATTCGCATAAGCCGTACAGTCAGCTTTATATAAGGTACGGAAATGACGTCACCTGTCAGGTGCAGGCTCAGACCGTTGGTCATAAGCGGCGCAATCATGAGCAGGGCCGAGATGTATTGGGAACTGACGCCCCCGTCTAAAGAGATATGTCCTCCGGCAAGTGTTTGTCCTTTAATATGCAATGGCGGAAAGCCTTCCTTTTCCACGTATTCAATCTCTGCACCCGATGACCTTAATGCGTCGACTAACAGTTTTATGGGGCGATTTTTCATTCTTTCCGTTCCGGTTATTGTCCGTGTTCCGTTTTTCACGGAGAAATAAGCTGTAAGGAAACGCATAGCCGTTCCGGCTGCCCCGATATCAATCGCACGTTTATCGTCATAAAGTGCATCTATCATCACACCGGTATCATCGCATACCGAAATGTTTCGGGGATGTTTCGGATGATGGCACAGGGAATTTAGTATTAACACCCTGTTACTGATGCTTTTAGATGCGGGCAAATTGATGTTTCCATTCAAAATTTCCGGGGCTTTTATTCGATAATTCATGTTCCTTTTTTTTGTTAAAATGCAAAAGTACAATTTTTTTTGAGTTTTTTTCCGTTTTTATTGTTTATCTGTAAAAGATTTTTTTTAATTTTGCAGGCGTTCGTGATTATTTCGATAGTGCTTACATTAATTAATTTGGAGTGAGAATAGTAAATATAAATAATTTAAAAGTTAAAAGTTAACTGTTATGAACAAAAAAATTTTTATGCCATTCATTGTATTGGCCGCAATTTTGACATTCTCGGCTTGTTCGGGAAAATTGACTCCGTTATCGGAGCAGTACATTAAGGCTGAACCGCAGCCTCTTGAAGTGACGGGTGGTGAAATACCTGTTACGATTAGTGCCACATTCCCTGCGAAGTGGTTTAATAAAAATGCCGTAGTCACTGTTACTCCGGTATTGCGTTATGCTACGGGAGAAACTTGGGGAACTTCTTATACGTTCCAGGGCGAAAAGGTGAAAGCCAATAATCAGGTTGTATCTTTCGCTTCTGGTGGTAATGCGACAATGCGTTCGACATTCGAATACAAACCGGCGATGAAAAAATCGGAGTTGTATCTTACGTTTGATGCTAAAATTAAAAAGAAAACCGTGAAACTGCCGGATGTCAAAATCGCCGAAGGTGTGATTGCTACATCTGTCCTGGCCGATGTGGCAACGGCAAATCCTGCGGTAGGAGCGGATAAGTTTCAACGTATCATAAAAGAGGCGTATGATGCGAACATTATGTTTTTGATACAACAGGCGGAACTGCGGTCAAAAGAACTCAACAAGGCTGAGATTAAAGCTTGGCAGGATCTTGTTGATAATGCCAATCAGGCTCCGAACCAGAACGTTTCTGTTGAGATTTCGGCGTATGCATCTCCTGACGGCGGTGTGAAACTGAATGACGCTCTGGCTGAACGCCGTGAAGGCAATACGGAGAAATTCCTGAACAAGGAACTTAAAAAACGCAAGATTGAAATCCCTGTCGACGCCCGTTACACGGCGCAGGACTGGGACGGTTTCCGCGACCTTGTATCAAAATCAAATCTTCAGGATAAGGATTTGGTGCTCCGCGTACTGTCGATGTATAATGATCCGGAACAGAGAGAACGCGAAATCAAAAACATTTCTACCGTGTTTAAATCGCTGGCAGACGAGATTCTTCCGCAACTGCGCCGTTCGCGCCTGACTGCAAATATTGAAATTATCGGGAAATCGGATGATGAAATTGCTGCCCTGGCAAAAAGCAATGCGGGAAGCCTTACTATTGAAGAATTGTTGTATGCGGCTACGCTGACAGATAACGATGCCGAAAAGGAAGCCATTTATACGAAAGCCGGTAATATCTATCCGAATGACTATCGTACATGGAATAACATCGGTATACAGCGTTTCCGTGCAGGTGATTATGACAAAGCCGAGCAACTGTTTAACAAAGCTAATTCGATTAAAAACAGTAGCGAAGCGAATGTTAACTTGGGCCTCCTTGCTTTACTTAAGGGTGATAAGAGCAAAGCTCAACAGTTGTTAGGTAACGCATCGGACGTACCTGAATTAGGCGAAGCGCTTGGCTTGCTTTACCTCAAACAGGGCGATTATGCAAAAGCTGTCAGTGCGTTTGCCCGGACAAAGAGTAATAATGCTGCTCTTGCACAACTTCTGACGAAAGATTACAGTACTGCCGCTCAAACATTGAATGGAGTTAAGAATGCCGACGCTGTAACGGACTATCTGAAAGCTATCGTTGCTGCACGTACGAACGACTCAAACGGCGTAATAAGCAACCTGAAAGCGGCTATTGCCAAAGATCGTTCCCTTGCGAAAGAAGCTGCTATTGATCTGGAATTTGTTAAATACGCGACTAATGCGTCATTTACGGATTTGGTGAAATAATATCGCTGAGGTAAAATAATACAAGAGGCGGTTGCTTGTTTTAAACAAGTGTCCGCCTCTTATGTTATAGTCATCAATCTGCAACAGACACAAACTTTGAATTAAAAATTCACTATCAACGAACAAAGCTCCCAATTATTTACAAATGAAACGATTCGTCCTTATTATATTTGTTTTATCACTGATAACATTATCGTGTAATAAAGAGTTTGATCCTTCAGGCCTTGAACAGGAAATATCGGGCCTTGAACAGGAAGTGGAAACCTTGAAAGATGATATCAACAAGTTACAGAGCGTTATTTCGCTGCAAGCCGCGCATAGTTCCCGAAAACAAATTATGTCGGCAACGGCAACGGCAATCGACGGAACAAATTACCTGGTAATCATATTTTTGGATAATACGACCGTCCACTTGCCGGCATCTGTTGTCAAATCGTTGCTCATGGATGAAGAAACGGGCGAATACAAAATAGAATTATCCGACGGACAAGTTCTGGTATTCAACAGTAAGGAAAAAATCTATCCGGCGGGAATTTCTTTATTGACCCAATCGTTAACTTATGTGAGAGGTGCGGAAGTTATGTTTGAATTTCGGGTTAACCCGTCGAATGTTATCTTTAATTATGATATTACTTCGGCGGACTGTAGTATTTCTTTGGACCGGATCGGGGACGCGAAAACCTATTCCTATGTAAATGCTCCCGAAAATTACAGTCTTGTGAAAATTGAGCCTTCTACGGACGAAAACAGAAATATTAAGGAAGGACAATACAGGGCTTATGTCCGCGATAAGGCGTACACGGAGGGGTATAAAGACGCGGTTGCTTTGGTTCTTTCTTTTTCCGATCCGAATGGTGAGCGTGTCAATCTCTCATCATCCGTGCTGTCTCTGGAACGGAAAAAGTCCACAAATCTTCCGGTTGTGGTGATCCGTACGGAAAATGAAAAAAAGATCGTTGATAAAGAAACCTGGATTAACGGGAAGATGATGGTTAGTGGACCGGATATGCATCCGGAATATGAAGGTAATATCACCATCCGTGGCCGTGGAAATTATACCTGGATATCCCCCCCTAAAAAACCGTATGCTATCAAATTAGATACGGAAGAATCCCTGCTTGGTATGCCGGCTCATAAACGGTGGGTATTATTGGCAAACTATCTTGACCGTACGCTTATTCGTAACCATATCGCTTTTGAGATCGCCCGCAGGACAGGCCTGGAGTGGACGCCTCGCGGGCAATTCGTGGAACTGATGCTGAACAATGTGCATCTTGGAAACTATTATCTTTGCGAACAGATAAAAATTGACGAAAACCGCGTAAATATCGCCAAAATGACGCCTTTCGATCTGGATGATGAGGCGATTACGGGAGGTTATCTGATGGAAATGGACAATTCCTATGACGAAATAAATAAATTCAGATCGGAAGTATGGGATTTTCCGGTTATGTTTAAAGAGCCGGAAGAAGATGTTTTACAGCCTGCACAGTTTGAATATATGCAAAACTATATCAATCGGATTGAATATTTGTTGTATAAGGATGAACGTTTCCCCGAGAACAGGGAATATACATCCATGCTGGATGAAATTTCATTTATTGACGGGTGGCTGGTAATGGAACTGACCGGCAATACGGAACCGTCAATTCCGAGAAGCTGCTATTTTTATAAAGACCGGAACGGCCTTCTCAAAGCCGGCCCAATGTGGGATTTCGATTACAGCACTTTTAAGGAGAACAACGACTTTAACTGTATAGGATCTCTTTGGTATGACGGTCTGTTTGCAGATCCGGTTTTTGTGAATAAGGCGAAAGAACGCTGGACGCTCCTGAAACCGTGTTTTGAAGAAGTGATACCATTGATAGAAGCGTGTGGGGATATGTTGTTGGATTCGGAAATCCTGGATACCCGGATATGGGACCCGAAGGACGCCACTCCTCCCAATGGCGATGAAGCGCTGCCTTACAAAGAGGCTTGCAAGCTGATGAGAGATAATTATGAACGACGGATAAAAACTCTTGACAGGCTTATCCGGCTTTTGTAATCCGTTATCCGCAAGACTGGGAAAAGCAGGAAAATATAAGCGGCGCCTTATAAAAGAGAAAAAAGTATGCATATCTATTGACTTTTGCCTATGAATTGCAGGAAAGTGAAAAAATAAAAGATCATTCGTTGTGTGTAATTTGAAAATTTAATGCTACCTTCGCAGTTTAAAATATAAACCATGTATTAATAATCAAATTATGTGTAAAACAGTAATATTCATTTTTTTTGCAACATGTTGCAATATAATAACCGGTGCGAGAGAGAAGATACCTCCTGTTGCAAGTATTTTTATTACAGGAGATTGGCAAATACAACTCGAATACGCCGGAAACACAGCCGTATTTGAAATATCTCCCGTTGAAACCGTAAAAGTAGAAAACGAAATCATTGAAAAATTACCGGTTTTCAACCCTAATACGGCAGGTTATGCACGTGGAACGGCATTAAAGGGAGTAAAAGCACAGGAATGTTCCGCTGCCGGCGCTTTGATTCCCAATACGTTGGTTGTAAAAAGGAAAGACAGCGCAAAACCCTGCATACGCGGAAAAGATTATGAATTGGATGAGGAATGGGGAACTGTCGGGCGGTTGGAAGGCGGTGACATTGGCGCGGATACTCCGGTCTCGGTTGATTATTTATATGGATTGATGCGGATGGATGAAATCATGGTAAAAAAAGGAAAGTTTACGTTGCACAGAGGCGCGTCTCATGTCGCCAATCCCGGATTCAGCCTTTCCGTATCCAAAAAGAACCCGGTCATTGCCCGTATTTTGGTAACACCGCGGACAAAACGCCTGTGCGAAGAAAATTTGTATCCGGTTTTGGAGCGGAATTATCCTGAACCGGCAAAAGCAAAATCCTCCAAAGCCGAACAACAGATACCGAAAACACTTGCCAAACTGAAAGCCGGCGGCAAGATTCGCATCATGGCTTGGGGAGACAGCGTTACGGACGGTTCTTATTTGCAGGATT
>JAISYY010000236.1 GCA_031269635.1 Tannerella sp.
CACAAGTCGCCGGGTCTGAAAAATCACAAAAAGAACGACCGTCAGGTTGCTACGACCATAGCGTCGATGAAAAAAGCATATCCTTCGCGGATTTTCACGGTGGCGCCGCCTGAAAAAGATATCGTTGCATGGTTTGCAGGCGTTCAACAACAATGCAGCATCACGCCTTACATGAAAATCGACCGTCCGAGTGAGTTTGTCAGCCAGATACGTCAGCAGGCTGCCGGAAAAGACATTTTCTTTGTCAGCAATTGCAGTCCCGACGAGCGGTTTGTACTGCATCTTTCGTTTCCCGAATCAAAGGGAACGCCCTGGCTCTGGGACGCCGAAACGGGCGAACGCTATCTGTATCCGTCGGTTTCGGGCGACACGTTGACTGTCGATCTGCCGCCTGCAGCGTCGCAACTGATTGTTTTCGACACATCCGGCGTTCGTGACGTAACTTTACCCGCTCAGCCTCCCGAAACAGCAGGCGCAGAACTTAACGGATGGCTGTTGAGAATGGAACATATCAACGGAACCGAACGGCAACGAAATATTGACGCTCTGTTCGACCTTAAAGACGATGAAACGACACGCTCGTTCGCCGGACGTCTGTATTACGAAAAACGTTTGCCAAACGATATCTCGCAATATCACTGGCTCGATTTGGGAAAAGTACACGGCGTTTCCGAAGTGACGCTCGACGAAACAAATCTCGGCAATCACTGGTACGGACGGCATCTGTATCGTCTGCCGGACAATGCGGGAGGAAAAACGCTCAGGATAAAGATTACCACTACGCAGGGCAATTTCCTGAAATCAACGCCCGAAAACAAAGCGGGATACGTATGGACTCAATACCAGCAATGGGCGCCGGCGGGCATGCTGGGACCCGTGAAACTGTTGTGATAATATCTGTGAATATTGCAAACATAAAGTCTTCGGAATTGAAAAATGAATTTTATTTATAATGAAGGAAGTATTAAACATCGCTTTGGAAACTAAATAAGGGCAAAAACAGGGGTGTATTTCAAATTGTCGCTTTGATTATACGGTTCTTCTATAAATTTCACAGGAAATTTTTATCCATCTGTGTGTAATTGAGAAATCTCATATATCTTTGCATCAGATTTTATAACTGTTATAACATAATTATGGAAAAGAAAAAGATACATACGATTTTTTGCACGCTTGTTTTTATGGCGTGTCTTTCTTGCACACCGTCAGGTGAAAAAACTTGCATTAGTGGAGTATTTCCGCATCTTGCGCACTATAACAGCGAAGGCGAATGTGGACATGGTGCGCTTGTCGTCTGGGCAGGCAGTTTGTGGTGTATAACCTACGGACCGCATTTGCCGTTTGGTTCTTCGGATAAATTGTACCGGATTTCTCCGGACGGGGAACAGACTGTCATGCCGGAAAGTATTGGCGGAACATCTGCCAATCGGATGATACATCCTGAGAGTAAACAACTTTTCATTGGTCCATACGTCATTGACGCCAAAGGAAATATTCGTACGGTTTCATACGATGCAATGCCTGGTCGGTACACCGGCAATGCCCGTCATTTGACCGCTCCTGACAGTAAAATTTATTATGGAACTATGGAAGAGGGTTTTTACGAGGTTGATGTAAAAACGCTGGATGTAAAAACGCTTTATACTGATGGAAATGTAAAAGGAAATGCTATGAAAGCTTCTCTTCTCGGCGCGCACGGGAAAGGATTATATTCCGGACAAGGCGTTTTAGTGTATTCAAATAATGGAGAAACAAGTACGGATGCTTTGAAAAAGTTCAATGTATTGTCCGGTTCTTTATCGGAATGGGACGGGAAAAATTGGAAGACCATACGTCGCAATCAGTTTGTGGAAGTTACCGGACCCGGTGGGCTTGAAGGGAATCCAAATATGGCAACAGACCCGGTATGGACAACGGGTTGGGATCATAAATCATTGCTGCTTGGCGTACGTGATTCTGAGCAGGGATGGTCGTTTTTCCGTTTACCAAAAGCCAGTTATTCTTATGATGGCGCTCACGGCTGGAATACCGAATGGCCCAGAATACGCGACGTCGGCGTTCCCGGACAGCCGTATTACCTGATGACTATGCATGGTATGTTCTGGCATTTTCCCGAAACTTTTTCTGTGTCGAATACTGCGGGGATTCGTCCTTTATCGGCGTACTTGAAAGTTATCGGCGACTTTACCCGATGGAATGACCGTCTGGTATTTGGTTGCGATGATGCTGCCCAAAAAGAATTTCTTAATAAACGAAAAGCAAAAGTTCTCATTGAAGGTTCGGGACAATCCAATTCCAACTTGTGGTTCACCTCCGCAGATCAGCCTGTCGGACTTGGACCGCGCAATGCAAGCGGCTATGTATGGATGAATGACACGCTTGCGGCAGATGCTGTTTCGGAGCCTTTTCTTTTTACAGGATGGGATATTCGTAGCGCATGGATTAAGAATACAGGAAAACAGGCGACAGTATTCAGTTTTGAGTCTGATGCCAAAGGCGACAATAAATGGAGTGTCTTCAGGCGTGAAGTTATAGCTTCGGGCGATTCGAAACTGATATCCTTTGGCGACGAAGAACAGGGTGAATGGGTACGTGTATCGGTTGATCGGGAAACTGAGGCAAGTTTGGTTTTCGTATATTCCGACAAAGAAAAGAGAAGCGCCGTCGCCGATAAAATGTTTGACGGTCTGGCCTCTGTAGATGAAAGCGAATCTGTGGGAGGACTTTTGTATGGACTTGGAAATAATCGCTATACATTGGGCATATTGTCCGGAACAGATTATTATGAGGCGGATGGGCAAATGAATATTACAGGAAAGGATGATCCGGAAATATCCAAATTTATACAAAATAAGTTTTCCATATCTCAACAGGCGGTTCAAATAGATGAATCTTCCGTACTTGTGACAGACGATAAAGAGCGTCGCTGGCGTTTACCTTTAGGAAATGACGCTTTTACCGAATTGACAGAAAAAGCAACTTTACGCATTTGCCGCGAGGTGGTTACCGAAAGAGATTTATTCAATTGTCATGGAACTTTCTACGAACTGCCTGCAGAAAATGCTGACGGATACGCCAAAATACGTCCCGTCGCTTCGCATAATCTGAAGATCAACGATTATGCTTCATATCGCGGATTGCTGGTTATGTCGGGAGTTGCAAAGAAAAGAAAAGATAACCCGCATATATTTGTTTCTGATGACGGAAAAGCGGCAGTTTGGGCAGGCGTAATCGACGATTTGTGGAAGCTGGGAAAACCTGTCGGCAAAGGAGGTCCCTGGCAAAATAGCGATGTTGTAGCAAATACATTTTCCGATCCTTATTTGATTGGCTTTTATGATCGCCGGAAATTGAAACTGTCACACCTTTCATCCGAAGTCGTAACATTTATCATAGAGGCGGATCCTTCCGGCGACGGGGACTGGGTTAAATATGAAACATTCCCTGTTAAACCGAAAGAAACATTGACACATGTTTTCCCGGATTCGTTTCAGGCAAGATGGATACGTTTAGTTGCAAACAAAAATACAAAAGCTACGGCATGGCTGGAATATGAATAAGCATTGTCCATAGATTATTTATCAAAAAAGACATCACACACGCAGGAAAAAGAAGAAAACGAATATGCGAGTTCGGCGTTGTCCACCCACGTCATCCCGTTTTTTTTATCAGTTTCCTCAATATGATGACTTACAAGATCAATTTGCTACACATTGGCGCGATTTTTACCGTAAAAAAATCCAAAAAATAAGAAATGATAAAACAGAAATAACAAAAAAACATACTCTGCCGTAATTT
>JAISYY010000257.1 GCA_031269635.1 Tannerella sp.
GCCTTTAATACTTCTGTTATGGCTGGAAGTATTGATATGAAGATGATTAATATGACGACGATGTCGAGATTTTTTTCGACCCACTCCAGGCGTCCGATAAAAACGCCTAATATGCAAAAAACAGTGACCCAAAGAATACCTCCTATGACGTTAAACGAAAAGAAATGCATATAGTTCATTTTTCCTATTCCGGCAACGAATGGGGCAAATGTACGTACGATGGGAACAAAACGGGCTAAAATAATGGTTTTTCCTCCGTGTTTTTCGTAAAAACGGTTTGTTTGTTCCAGGTATTTCTGCTTGAAGATTTTGGAATCTTTATTACCAAACAGTTTTTTGCCGAAAAAACGCCCTATGGTATAATTCACAGCGTCGCCCGTCACGGCGGCGATTATCAGGATAAAAATAAGCCAGTATATTTGTAACGCATTGTCGGGGCGCACGGCGATGGCGCCGGCCAGGAATAAAAGCGAATCTCCCGGAAGGAATGGGGTGACGACTAATCCCGTTTCGCAGAAAATGATTAAAAATAAGATGGCATAAACCCAAACGCCGTATTCCGAAACCAATATATCCAGCGTACCGCCCGTATCCCTCAAAAGGTCAAGAAAGAAAGTCCATATTTCCTGTAATATTTCCATTGTTTTTCAAATTTAAAGCGCAAAGATAATTTCATTAGATGGAAAACAGGGCATATATTATTTTTTTTAACAAATTATACTCCGCTTATTCTGATTCCATGATAGTATTCATTTTCTAATTCAATAAAAAAGACTATCTTTGCGGCAATTTTTTATCAGGGAATTATAATTATGAGTAATCGATTTGCTGAATATAATGCGTTTGACTTATCGGACGTAAACAAAGATGTACTAAAAAAGTGGAAGGACGGGGATATTTTTCATAAGAGCCTGGAAATCCGCAAAGGCTCTCCGTCGTTTATTTTTTACGAAGGCCCGCCGTCGGCTAACGGCATGCCGGGGATTCATCATGTGATTGCTCGTTCCATAAAAGATATATTTTGCCGTTACAAGACGATGAAAGGATTTCGTGTTGAGCGCAAAGCCGGATGGGATACGCACGGACTTCCGGTCGAGCTTGGCGTGGAAAAACAGCTTGGTATAACAAAAGATGATATCGGCAAGAAGATATCCGTCGCCGAATATAATAAGGAATGTCGCCGGGACGTCATGAAGTTCACCAAAGAATGGGAAGACCTGACGCAGGTTATGGGATACTGGGTGGACATGGAACATCCGTATGTCACCTGCGACAACCGGTATATCGAGACGCTCTGGTTTTTACTCAAGGAACTTTATAAAAAGGATTTACTCTATAAGGGATATACCATACAGCCCTATTCGCCGGCCGCGGGAACGGGGCTGAGTACGCACGAATTGAACCAGCCGGGATGCTACCGCGACGTCAAGGATACGACCGTTACGGCTCTTTTCAGAATGAAAAACCCGAAACCGGAAATGACAGGGTGGGGGACGGCCTGTTTTGTCGCATGGACGACAACGCCTTGGACTTTGCCTTCGAACACAGCGCTGTGCGTCGGCCCCAACATAACGTATGCCGCCGTCCGGACGTATAATCCCTATAGCGGAGAGCCGGTAACCATCGTGTTGGCAAAAGACCTCGTAAAGGCTCACTTCAGCCCTAAAGCCGAAGGCCTGGCGCTGGACGGTTATCATCCGGGCGATAAAGTGACGCCTTATGAAATCGTTTGCGAATATCCGGGAAAAGACCTGGCGGGAATGGAGTATGAGCAGCTTATTCCCTGGTTCAATCCCGGTGAAGGCGCGTTCCGCGTTATACCGGGCGATTATGTAACGACGGAAGACGGTACGGGTATTGTACACATAGCCCCGACGTTTGGGGCTGACGACGCACGTGTGGCGAAAAGTTTCAACGTGCCCCCGGTGCAGTTGGTCGATAGAGCCGGGAATCTTCGTCCGGCCGTCGATTTGAAAGGCCGTTTCTACCGTCTCGAAGATCTCGACGAAGCATACGTTAAGGCAAGCGTCAACGTTGATTTGTATGAAACATATTCCGGCCGCTTTGTGAAAAACGAATATGAGCCGGAGCCTGCCGATAAAAACGAAACGCTTGATATCGACCTGTGCGTTATGCTTAAACAGCAGGGACTTGCTTTCAAGATTGAAAAGCATATACACAATTACCCCCATTGCTGGCGTACGGACAAACCCATTCTGTACTATCCCCTGGACAGTTGGTTTATAAGGACTACGGCCTGCCGTGAGCGCATGATTGAGCTTAACAATACGATCAACTGGAAACCTCAAAGCACCGGGACGGGACGTTTCGGCAAATGGCTCGAAAACCTGCAGGACTGGAACCTCAGCCGTAGCCGCTACTGGGGAACGCCGCTTCCGATATGGCGTACGGACGACGGGGTGGAAGAAACGTGCATCGGATCGGTCAAAGAACTGTACGGCGAGATGGAAAAATCCGTTGCTGCCGGCTTCATGGCAAGCAATCCTTATAAGGAAACCGGTTTCGTCGCCGGCGATTATTCGGCGGAAAATTATGACCGGATAGACCTTCACCGCCCGTATGTAGACGATATTATACTTGTATCGGACAGCGGCAAACCGATGAAACGCGAACCGGATCTGATCGATGTATGGTTTGATTCCGGCGCGATGCCTTATGCCCAGATACATTACCCGTTCGAGAACAAAGAACTTTTTGACAAACGCGAAGTCTTTCCGGCGGATTTTATTGCGGAAGGCGTAGATCAGACGCGCGGCTGGTTTTTTACCCTTCATGCGCTGGGAAGCATGGCGTTCGACAGTGTGGCCTTCAAAAATGTTGTTTCCAACGGGCTTGTGCTCGACAAGAACGGCAATAAAATGTCCAAACGCCTCGGTAATGGCGTCGACCCGTTCGAGACGATAGCGAAATACGGCTCGGATCCCCTGCGCTGGTACATGATAACGAACGCCTCGCCGTGGGACAATATCAAGTTCGATGTTGACGGGATTGAGGAAGTGCGCCGCAAATTTTTCGGTACATTATATAATACGTATTCGTTCTTTGCGCTGTATGCGAATGTTGACGGGTTTACGTACGGCGAGCCGGATATACCCGTGAACGAACGCCCGGAGACAGACCGCTGGATACTGTCACTCCTTCATTCGCTGGTAAAGGAGGTCGATGAATATTATAACGCTTACGAACCGACGCGGGCGGGACGTCTGATTTCGGATTTTGTGAACGACCATCTGAGTAACTGGTACGTTCGCCTGAATCGCCGCCGCTTCTGGGGGGGCGGCATGACGGCCGATAAGTTGTCGGCTTACCAGACGCTTTATACGTGCCTCGAAACGGTTAGCAAACTGATGGCTCCCATATCGCCGTTCTATTCCGACCGGCTGTTTACCGACCTGGCATCGGTTACGGGACGCGACCGCGCCGGCTCCGTTCACCTGGCCGCTTTTCCGGTATGCGACGAATCGGTTATAGACAGGACGCTTGAAGAACGGATGCGGATCGCACAGACGATTTCGTCGATGGTTTTGGCATTGCGTCGCAAAGTAAGCATAAAAGTCCGCCAGCCGCTGCAGGCGATTATGACGCCGGCGCCGAACGGCGAACAGCGGGCGAATATCGAAGCGGTCAAAAGCCTTGTGCTGAACGAGGTCAATGTGAAGGAACTGCATTTTGTCGACAGCGCTTTCCTTGTGAAAAGGATAAAGCCGGACTTCAAAAAGTTGGGGCCGCGCTACGGCAAGGTGATGAAACGGTTGACGGCGTCTGTCCAGGCGATGTCGCAGGATGATATTGTACGGTTTGAGCAAGCCGGCAGGTTTGTGTTCGATATCGATGGGCAGGCGTGCGAAATAGCTCTTGACGATGTGGAGATTATATCGGAGGATATTCCCGGATGGCTTGTCGCAAATGAAGGCAGCCTTACGATTGCACTTGATATAACGGTAACGGACGGTTTGAGGAAAGAAGGTCTGGCACGCGAACTGGTGAACCGCATACAGAACATGCGCAAAAGCAGCGGATATGAGATAACCGATAAAATCAGGGTAAGGATTTCCTCGACGGGCGAAACGGATGGGGCTATAAAGGATTATTCGGATTATATAAAAAAACAAGTGCTGGCGGAATGTCTCGAAATTGTTGACGGTCTGACGGATGGAACGGAACTGGATTTCGAGGATTTTCGCTTATACACGGTAATTGAAAAAATTTGACTGCACGGGCAGGAAATAGGATAAACAGATAGTATTTTTGAAGTGATAAATTATTTTGTGTTTTTAATCAATTAATAAAAAAAAGTATGTCAGAAAAAACAAGGTATTCGGATGAGGAGTTGGAAGAATTCCGTATTATTATTTTGGAGAAGCTGGAGAAGGCGAAACGCGATTACGAACAGTTGCGGGCAGGAGTAACCAATTCCGAAGGGAATGATGTCTCCGATACGTCGCCTACGTTTAAGGTGCTTGAAGAAGGTGCGACGACGCTGTCAAAAGAAGAATCCGGCCGTTTGGCGCAGCGCCAGATGAAATTTATCCAGAACCTGCAGAAAGCGCTCGTTCGCATAGAGAATAAAACGTATGGTATCTGCCGTGAAACCGGGAAGCTGATTCCAAAGGAACGTCTGCGTGCAGTACCTCATGCTACATTAAGTATAGAAGCGAAGGAAAGTGGCATTAAATAAGACACAACTCAAGTATTTCGGGGGTACGGCGCTGGCTGTGACCCTGTTGCTGGCGTGCGACCAGGCCGTTAAGGTCTGGGTGAAGACGCACATGCAGCTTGGTGAAAGTATAGAGATCTTTTCGTGGTTTAAAATTTATTTTACGGAAAATCCCGGCATGGCTTTCGGCATCGAGCTTGTCGACACGTATATACTTACAATATTCAGGATCATCATCGTCAGCCTGTTCGGGGCGTTTATCGTAAAGCTGATAAAACGTAATTATAAATTCGGCTTCATCCTCTGTGCGTCGATGATACTTGCCGGCGCGCTTGGCAATATCATTGACTGTGCGTTCTACGGCGTGCTGTTCGATCACAGTTACGGTCACGTGGCGACATTCATGCCGGAAGGCGGCGGCTATTCGACCGTACTGAACGGCCGGGTCGTTGACATGCTGTATTTCCCGCTTATAAAGACAACGTGGCCTTCGTGGGTGCCTGTATGGGGCGGACACGATTTTATTTTTTTCAGACCCATTTTTAACGTGGCAGACTCTTCTATTTGCGTAAGCGTTTTTATACTGCTTTTATTCTACAGACAGTCCTTATCTACCGTCTTTTCGAAAGAAAAAGAACGTTATGACTAATAACTTACGCATATATGGCATTGGGCTGTTAATCTGCATGGCAGCTTCGTGCAGCAGGGTTCCCGATCATATTATTTCCGAAAAAAAAATGAGAGCCGTGCTGTATGACATGCAACTGGCGGAAGCCATGGTCGAGACCGGCTACGAAACATACAGGACGGGCGACGAACGGCAAACGGTGTATGACGGCGTTTTCGCCAAACACCGCATCACGCAGGCCGAATACGACTCATCGCTGGTCTGGTACGGCGAAAATATGGAGTTATACATGCGCATCTACAGGCTTGTCTTAAAAGATATAAATGACCATATTGCCTCAATGGGCGATATAAAGCCCAACCCGCTGTCCGGCGATGTCTCGGCAAAGGATTCGATAGACATCTGGATCTATAACCGCAGCTTTACCTTCAAGCCGGAGCAGGTTTTTAATGCACTCACCTTCGATATCACTCCGCAGAAGCCCTATTCGTCGGGCAGTTCCTACGTGTTTGGCATGTCCGTATGGGGTATTGCACCCAACCTGAAACATAAACCCAAGATCCGGATAAGCGCCGTACATGCCGATACCGTCATATCGGCCGGCAGGGATATAACGGGAGACGGCTACTATGAAACGGTCGTCAGTACCGTTGCGACCAAACAAGTGAAGCGCGTGTACGGTCATATCATAATAAATGATTCCGAAGCCTCCCCGTACCACCGCATTTACGTGGATGATATCCGGCTCATGAAATATAATTACGGCTCGAAGGCGCTTACCGCCCCGCAGGCCGATACGCTGCTGATAGTGAATAACAAATAACGCTTATTTGTTGCGCACTACTTGTATAGACTCTTACTTACATCAACGCCCGCATCATACCCTTCCTGTTACCGTCTGCCGGTATCATTTCCGTAAATACCGGGAACTTAGCTTTATCCGGATTATATATATTTTCGCCGTATTATATATGTTCTCGTCAGAAAATATAATTTCAGAAAGAGATTATAATCTCCCGCCAGCTCAAATAAATATTATTTAACAAATATAGCGGCAATCAGATTTTAAATTATACTGCAAAACAAACACCTGTCCACTATTCACTATACGTTATTCACTATTCGTTATTCACTATACGTTATTCACTATTCGTTATACCCCTCTCCTCCTGAACTCCGCGCAGACGATCGCCGCAGCCATGGCGACATTAAGCGAATCCGTCGTTTCGCGCGAAGGTGGCCAGGAGGGAATGTACAGCCGTTCGTTTACGAAAGCCGCCGTTTCCGGCCTGATGCCGTTCCCCTCGTTACCCATAACGATGATACCGTGCTGCGTAAGTTTCCGGCTGTAAATATTTTCGCCATCTAAAAAAGTTCCGTAAACGGGACTGCCTTTATGCTTGCCGGCATATTCGTCCAGGCCCGCATAATACACTTTTACGCGGGCCAGGGCGCCCATTGTGGCCTGCACGGTTTTCGGCCCGAAAACGTCCGCCGTATCCTTACTGCATACAATATACCCGATGCCGAACCAGTCGGCCAGGCGGACGATTGTCCCGAGATTCCCGGGATCCTGTATACCGTCGAGCGCCAGGACAAGGCCGGATTCCGGGTTCGCCCCATCCAGCGGCCAGGACGGTTTCCGGAACACCGCCACTACATCCTGGGGCGCTTTCGTGAAACTCACCCGGCGGATGTCCCCCTCGCCGGCAAGTAAAAGCTCCTTTGCCGGGATGTCACCCTGTGCCGCTATCCACGATGTACGCGCCATGAGCCACTCACATTCGAACGCGTGAAGCATGTCAGCCACGAGTTTGTTCCCCTCTGCAACGAAAAGTCCCCGTTCATCCCGGAACTTCTTAAATTCCAGCGCCCGTATTTCCTTGATTTTTGCTTTACTCAACATGTGATTTTATAGTTTTTAGGACGTCAAATGTACGGTAAATAATTTATTTCAACTACATTTGCGCCAAAAACAAGTCTTATGAAGTTCGGCATAATTAATAAATTTATCTGTTTATGCTGCATGACAGCGCTCGCGTCGTGCAGCATGACGAAATATGTCGGTGAGGGACAATATCTTTTAGACAAAGTCGTGATAAAAACGGACGCCCCGGATGTTAAGCCTTCGGATATGAAATCATATCTGCAGCAACATCCCAATTATAAGATTTTCGGACTGTTCCAATGGCCCCTGTATGTATATAACTGGTCGGGGGCGGACGAAAAAAAATGGTTGAACAGGCAGCTGCGCAAAGCGGGCGAACCGCCCGTCCTGCTTGATACCGTTCTTGCCGGACAGTCCGCCATTCAGCTGGAACGGTATATGTTTAACCGCGGCTATACGGATGCGCGTGTGGAAGTGTCGGCCGATACGTCGGCACACAAAAAGGCCGTTTTGAAATATTCGATAGCGTCCGGGGAACCATACCGCATACGGAATTATAAATCACAGGCGGATGACCCGGAAATAAACAGCATCCTGCATCAAGAAGCCCCCCGCCGCTCGTTTTTGCAGTCCATATCCCGTTCCGTGCCGAAAGAATATAATTCATACATAAAGGAAGACATGCTCTTTGACCGCGTAATACTCGACAGGGAGCGCCAGCGCCTCACGGCGCTTCTGCGAAACAACGGATATTACGCCTTTAACCGCGATCATATAGGATACTGGGCCGACAGTTCTTTCCGTGATCATCGCGTTGACCTGGACATGTATATAAAACCGGACGCCCGAGGGCGGCACCGGCCATATTATATTAATAATGTAAGGATCCTGACCGGCTACGACCCGCTCAATACGGACGCCACGGGCTATGACCGCCTGGTAACGGATTCAGCCACATCGCGGGGCGTCACTATATATTACGGGAAAGACGGCCCCGACATTCGTCCCGCCATATTGCAGCAAAGCTGTTACCTGACGCCCGGAGCGCTGTATAGCGAACGGAACGTGGAGCATACGTACGCATCCTATTCATCCCTGAAAGCACTCCGTTATATGAGTATCCGGTTTGACGAGTTTGAAGAAGCCGATACCATGAAACTTGACTGTACGATACTGACGGCTCCAGCCAAAAAACAGGGCGTGCGTTACGATGTGGAAGGAACGAACTCGGCGGGCGATCTCGGTTTTGCTTCGTCGCTAACCTATCAGCACAGGAATCTTTTCAGGGGATCGGAACTGTTTTCCGCCAAAGTTCGCGGAGGATATGAATTTCTATCCTCGACCGAGGAACGCGGTAACTACTGGGAATTTGCCGGGGAAACCTCACTTCATTTTCCTCACTTCCTTTTTCCATTTGTCAGCTATGATTTCCGGCGGAACATTCGTGCGACGACGGAGTACCGGATGAGTTACGACGAAATGCGAAGGCCGGAGTATCACCGTTCGATACTCTCCGGCGGCTGGATCTATCACTGGCAGGACCGTATAAATACACTTGTGCGGCATACGTTCAAGATGATAGATATAAACTACGTTTTTTTGCCCTTCAAACGGGAAGATTTCATAAACAAACTGCCCGAAACGACAGCGCTGTATAATTATTCGGATCAGTTTATCGTAAGCATGGGATACGTCTATTCGTTTAACAATTACGACCCGATGGAGCGGCGCCGGAACACCTATTCCTTTCGCGTCGCCTTCGAATCTGCCGGCAATCTGATGTACGCCATGTCCAATCTTTTCGGTGCCGGGAAGGATGAAGACGGGATGTACAAGCTTTTCGGGATCAACTATTCCGAATTTCTGAAGGGCGATATAGATTTTGCACGGAGCATTATGCTTGACGGGCGAAATTCCGTAGCCTTCCACATCGGTTTGGGCGTGGCTTATCCTTTTGGCAATACGGACGAACTTCCCTTCGAGCGGCGTTATTATGCGGGAGGGGCAAACAGCAACCGCGGATGGAGTATCCGCTCGTTGGGGCCGGGAAGTATGCAGAAAACGGATACGACCTCATTCATTCACCAGGCAGGCGATATCCGTCTTGATGCGAACGTGGAACTCCGGTCAAAGTTGTTCTGGAAGTTTGAACTTGCATTTTATGTCGATGCCGGGAATATCTGGACGATACGTAAATATGATTATCAAAAGGGTGGAAGCTTCGACTTCGGACGTTTCCAGAAAGAGATAGCCGTATCCTACGGTTTGGGACTGCGCCTTGATTTTGATTATTTCCTTGTCCGCCTCGATTCCGGATTTAAGGCTTACAATCCGCAGGAAACCGGTTCGAGGAAGTGGGCAATCTCGAATCCTGATTTCAAAGACAATTTTGCCTGGCATTTCGCCGTGGGATATCCGTTCTAAGCCATTGCGCCCATGTTAATAATTATATTTCGTGAAAAGCTTTGATAAGTCAATTATAATATATTATTTTGCGCTGTAAAATTGATGATATGATTTAAATAATATGAAGAAATTAGAATTGTTTTATATGAAAAGCCTTATAATGGTTTTTATTGGTTTTGTCGCTGTTTCCTGTGATGAATCAGGTCTGGAAATACCCGTATATGAGATGTTGCCTGTCTCCAAGTATGAACGGGATACCGTGAAAACGCTTATAACGTATGATAGCAGGAGAATTATCAGATACAGTTTATATGTTAAGGATGTTCTTGTGTCGGAGACGGCCTTGGCATATAAGCCCAACGGTATCTACTGTTCGTTGAACGGCATTGATTACGAGATTCAACTGGATAACACGATCGGGGGTTCGCGTGTAGAACATCTTTATGCATATATCGGCGATGAACTGTATTATGATGTCTTATATAAATATGATGGAGAAGGACGGCTGAGTAATACGGAAATCAACGTACTGGGAGGTCCTTACTATACGAGTTACCGGTATAAGGAATCTTCCATAGAGATTGTCGATGACGGCGTATATGAGATACCGTTGGGCAATGAAGAAAATGCCGGATACGTATTTAATGTACTTGATTATGCAAATGCGCCCCATACATCCAAATATGTTATAAACCCGGACTTGTATTTTCTTAACATATACGGCAAGCCGGTTGGAAAACTGCCTTCCGGACATGTGATTGAGCGTTCCGGAAATACGTTGCGTATTGGGAAGCATTATTATGAATATACGACTGCAACTTTGCTCAGGTAATTGAGAAAAACAAAGGAGGGGAAATTGCTGACAGTTTCCCCTCCTTTGTTTTTTATAAGAAAAATTTATTTCCTGCGGTTTCCGTACCGGCTCATAAATTTATCAACGCGGCCAGCCGTATCCACCAATTTGGCTTTCCCTGTGTAAAACGGGTGGGAAGTGTTTGAGATTTCAAGCTTCACAAGCGGATATGTTACACCGTCGACATCAATCGTTTCTCTTGTGTTAATCGTCGAACGCGTAATGAAAGTCTCATCATTCGACATGTCTTTGAATACTACCGGACGATAATTCCCGGGATGAAGTTCTTTTTTCATTGTTACTGTCTCTTATATTATTGTTATCAAAATCATTTTCGGGTCGCAAAGGTAACTATAAAAGTTGAACATGCAAAAAAAAACGCCGCATTTTGAAAAAATAATTGAATCGGGGGCGAATTTTCGGTATATTTTTCCTATCTTTGCCGCACGAAAACGATTAACAGCATTATTAAATATCATAAAATATTAAAACGATGATCAATTACAAAGATTTAGGATTGGTGAACACTCGTGAGATGTTTGCCAAAGCAATTAAAGGAGGTTATGCTATTCCTGCCTTCAATTTCAACAATATGGAACAGTTGCAGGCAATCATTCAGGCTGCGGTGGAAACCAAATCGCCTGTCATTCTCCAGGTATCGAGCGGTGCGCGTAAATATGCGAACCAGACGATTCTTCGTTATATGGCGGAAGGCGCGGTCGCTTATGCAAAAGAACTTGGCAGTCCTGCACCGCAGATCGTACTCCATTTGGATCATGGTGATACATTTGAATTGTGTAAGAGCTGTATTGATATGGGCTTTTCTTCTGTGATGATTGACGGCTCACATCTTCCATACGATGAGAATGTCGCTCTTACAAAAAAAGTTGTTGAATATGCACATCAGTATGATGTGACGGTTGAAGGCGAACTTGGCGTGTTGGCCGGTGTTGAGGATGATGTTGTGGCGGAACACCACACATATACGAAACCGGAAGAAGTCGTTGATTTTGTAACCAAGACCGGTTGCGATTCACTGGCTATTTCAATCGGTACATCTCATGGCGCTAATAAATTCAAGCCCGAACAGTGTACACGTAACGCTGACGGTGTATTAGTGCCTCCTCCACTGGCATTTGAAATTCTGGAAGCGGTAGAAAAGGAATTGCCGGGCTTCCCGATCGTTCTTCATGGCGCATCTTCCGTCCCACAGGAGGAAGTTGAGACAATCAACAAATATGGCGGAGCGCTTAAGGATGCTATCGGTATTCCGGAAGACCAGTTGCGCAAAGCAGCCAAATCTGCTGTTTGCAAGATTAATATTGACTCGGATAGCCGTCTTGCCATGACTGCTGCCATACGTAAAGCATTTACCGAAAGTCCGGGGGAATTTGATCCGCGTAAATACCTGGGGCCGGCTCGTGAAAATGCAAAGAAATTGTATATTCACAAAATTAAGGATGTACTTGGCTCTGAAAATAAGCTGTAAGATACACTTTATATGACTGAAATTTGTACGGGGATTGCAACGGTTGTAATCCCCGTTTTTTTATTACCGCTCCTTAAAAAAAACGGTTGTTCCTTTTAAAACCGGATTTTTTGTTTAATTTCAATTTATTATTATTCATGTTACGGTTAAAGTTATAACTTTGCAGTCCGTGATTGAATAATTAATAATAATCGTGTGATAAATGTGTGTACTTATGAAACAATTTTTTAAAATCATGTTTGCTTCCGCACTGGGAGCATTTATCACTATCAGCTTGTTTACGTTGATAGGATTTGTTATGTTCGTGGGAGTGATATCATCATTGAGCAGCCCATCCTCTGTTTATATACCGAAAAGCGATGAAAAAGTATTCAAACTTTCTCTTAATGGACGCCTGACGGATATTTCCTCCGAAAACCAGTTCGGGAATTTACTGGGTTCAAAGGAATCGCTCTCTTTGAAAGATGTTCTTTCGGCAATTGAGGTCGCAAAAGAAAATGACAAAATTGAAGGGATCTACCTTGATGTTAATTCTCTGTCAACAGGAACGGCCAGCGTGGATGCTATCCGCCGCGCATTAATGGATTTCAGGGAAAGCGGGAAATTTATAGTCGCTTATGCTGATAATTATACGCAGCGATGCTACTATCTTTCGTCCGTGGCCGATAAAGTGTTTATGAATCCGCAGGGCATGTTGCAACTCACAGGGTTTGCATCACAGACGATGTTTTATAAGGGAATCCTGAAAAAAGCGGGGATAGAGATGCAGGTTTTCAAAGTGGGAACTTACAAGGGAGCGGTAGAACCGTTTATGCTTGATAAGCTGAGTGACGAAAACCGTGCGCAGATAACGTCTTATCAACAAGGGATCTGGAAGAATGTTGTTTCCAATATTGCGGCGGCGCGTAATATTGGCGAAGACAAAGTAAATGGTTTTGTTGACGGCGGTTTTGTGTTTGCAGACGCCGGAAAAGCGGTGGAGTACGGGCTTATCGACGAACTGAAATATCGTGAAGACGCCGAAAACTATATAAAAGAACTTGTTGGCGTCGAGCCGGATAAGAAGCTGAAAATGATAAGCCTGGCTAAAATAAAAAATGTCAAAAAGAAAACCCTCGTGAAAAAAAGCGACCAGATAGCTGTCATATATGCCGAAGGCGAAATTACCGGTTCGGATAACATACCGGCTTACAGCCAGGCTGACTTTATCACGGAAAAACTCGCTGATGAGCTTATCAAACTAAAGAAAAACGATGAGGTGAAGGCCGTAGTCTTGCGCGTAAATTCTCCCGGGGGAAGCGGATATGTGTCCGAACAGATATGGAATCAGGTTAACGAACTGAAGAAGAATAAAAAGATTGTTGTCTCGATGGGGAATGTTGCTGCGTCCGGCGGATATTACATTTCGTGCGCTGCCGATAAAATAATATCGGAGGCCAATACGCTTACCGGTTCTATCGGCGTTTTCGGAATCTTCCCAAATGCAACCGGCCTGTTTGATAAATTAGATGTTACGACGGATGTTGTGAAGACAAACAAATTTTCCGATTTTGGCGACATCTCGCGTCCGATGCGCGACGATGAAAGAGCGTTGATGCAAGGTTATGTTGAACGTTTTTACGACCTGTTCCTTACACGTAGCGCTGAGGGACGCGGCATGACAAAAGAAGCCGTCAATGCCATTGCCCAGGGGCGCGTATGGACAGGAGAACAGGCACTGGAAATAGGACTTGTCGATGAAACGGGCGACCTGGACCGTGCGATAGAGGTTGCCGCCGAACTTGCAGGTCTGACGGATTATGATGTCAAGACCGTGATAAACACAAGTGATCCGCTTATGGATTATCTGAAAAAACAAATGGGCGAAGTGAAATCTTCCATCATAAATGATGCACTTGGCGAAGATATGGAACTGTTTCGGATATTGCAGACGATAAAACGTACAAGCGGTATTATGGCACGCCTGCCGTATGACTTTGAAACATTATAATCTTAATATATGGGAAGGAAAAACGCATTTGTTTGCTTGCTGCTTATGCCATTCGCACTAATATACCGGATGGTGACGGATGTGCGCAATATGTTGTTTGACCTGAACATTCTTCCGTCCGAGAAATTTCCCGTACCGGTGATATGTATTGGCAATATATCCGTAGGAGGTACGGGAAAAACGCCATTTACGGAATACCTGATATGTTTGCTTAAGGAGCAATACCGCGTAGCCACATTAAGTCGCGGATACAAACGCAAGACTAAAGGATTTGTCCTTGCGGAAGAACAGTGTACGGCAGATGATGTCGGCGACGAATCGTGTCAGATAAAACGCAAATTTCCCGGCATCATTGTTGCCGCAGATGCAAACCGCTGTCGCGCCATACGGCGTTTGCTCGCTCTGCCGGAAGAAAAACGCCCGGATGTAATATTGCTTGATGATGCGATGCAACACCGCTATGTCCAGCCTTCATTGACGATTATGCTGACGGATTATAATTCTTTATATTACGATGATTGCCTTCTCCCTGCCGGAAATTTGCGGGAGTCGGCTTACGCAACGTCCCGTGCTGATATCGTTGTGGTGACGAAATGCCGGAAAGATCTCAAACCGATAGACTTGCGCCTTATGGAGAAGAATATGTCTCTCATGGCAAATCAGCATCTGTATTTTTCAACTATATCCTATCACAAAATGGAACCTTTATTTCCGTCAAAGAAATTAAAGTCATATTCATTGCCGGAAATAAATAAAAATGAAGATATCATATTAATCACAGGCGTTGCCAATCCGCAACCTCTTATTGAGACGGTGAAATCCCATTGCAACAATGTCCATGTATGTAAATTCCCCGATCATCATGCATTTGAGCAGTCGGATATACAATATATTGATGATGAATTTCGGAAGGTGGCATCTCCTTCGTGTAAGATTATTTGTACCGAGAAAGACGCCATGCGCTTAAAACATCTTACTTTTTTGCCCGAGAAATGGAAATCGTGCTTGTATTACCTCCCCATATCGGTAAAGTTTCTGCCCGGACGGGGAGACGATTTCGACGCAATAATATTGAAACACATAATATCAACTGTTAGTATACTACAAAAAAAAGAATGTCAAGAACAGAAATCTCAACACTCGGAGAATTTGGACTAATACGCCGTCTGACGGAAAAAATAGAGCTTAAGAACGCAACTTCGGTCAAAGGAGTAGGCGACGACGCCGCCGTTTTGGACTATAAAGATAAATTGACGCTGGTAACAACCGACCTGTTACTCGAAGGCGTACATTTCGATCTTATGTATGTGCCTCTCAAACACCTTGGATATAAATCGGCAGTAGTAAACTTCTCGGATATATACGCGATGAACGGGCAGCCCCGGCAAATCACCGTATCGTTAGGCATATCCAAACGTTTCAGCATCGAAGATGTGGAAGAACTGTACGCCGGTATGCGGCTTGCGTGCGACGTCTATGGGGTAGATATAGTCGGGGGCGACACCTCCGTTTCGATGACCGGGCTAACGATATGCATCACCTGCACCGGTGAAGGCGAAAAAGGAAAGATCGTATATCGCAACGGCGCACGCGAAAATGACCTCGTTTGCGTCTCCGGCGATCTCGGCGCGGCATATATGGGTTTGCAATTACTCGAAAGAGAAAAAAGCATCTATAACGGCGAAGAAGATTTTCAACCCGATTTCAACGGGAAAGAATACCTCCTCGAAAGACAGTTAAAGCCCGAAGCACGCAAAGATATAATAGAACTGCTTGATAAAGCCGGGATAATACCAACCTCCATGATTGACATATCCGACGGTCTATCCTCCGAACTGTTGCATATCTCAAAAGCCGGCAACGTAGGATGCCGGATCTTTGAAGAACGTATCCCCATTGATTATCAGACGGCTGTCATGGCCGAAGAATTTAACATGAATCTTGTGACGGCGGCGCTTAACGGCGGCGAAGATTACGAACTGCTTTTCACCGTCCCTCTCGGACAGCATGACACCGTAGCAGAAATGAAAGGAATAAAAATAATAGGCCACATCACAAAGCCGGAATGTGGAAATGTACTTGTCGGCCGTGACGGTGGCGAAATAACGTTAAAAGCCCAAGGCTGGCAGTCACTGTCAGAGTAGGGGAGGGGTATTTTGGGTTGTCATGCTCGTTAAGCGTTCCTCGCAGGAGGCCCGTATAAGGGACGTTGATGACTTTCGTCCATCCTGTTTTGGGACAAACAACGCCGTTCTGCTCTCTTTGGGCCTTAAAATACCCAATACAGGCATTTTCATCGGGAAAACTGAAAACTATTGTTGAATTCTAACATTTTCATATCTGAAACATACTTGAGAATAATATGCAAATTTGCTACTTATCAGTGATATCTTCAAATCGCTGTAAATCATCGGGATATTTTATTTCATATCGCTGAAAGAAATCATTTTTATCCGGGTTTTATCAAACCTGACCAAGTTTGATAAAACGCGACTGCGTTTCAAAGAACTCTTTTGGACTTCCACCCCTAATACGGATACCTTTTAGAAGATAGGTCGCTTTGCGGATATTCATAAAAAAATATATTGTAATTCAAAAGAATTTTATATTTTTGTCTCCGAAATATTTTATACTGTTTTAATTTAAAGGATATGAAAAAATTGTTTGTTTATTTTGCGATTATTTCCTTGTTTTCTGCCGGAGCGGTTTCGTGCGGCGAGGACGATGACGTCCGGCTGTCCGGCAAACCCGTCAAAATCAAGTGCAGCGACAACACTGACGTAACCTTTTCCTATCAGGGCGACCGGCCGGTTCGGATTACGGAAAACGGCTTCGGTTTAACCACCGAATTTGGTTACAGTGACGGCGATTTGTCGTCCCTGTCTTCCTGGCCGACGGATCCGATAATTGCAGACGGCGGTACCATCTCAACATTCACAAAGGAAGCGGACGGGAAAATCCGGATCGAAACCATAGGTTTCTTTCCTTATTCAATCGTGAGGGTAATGGAACAGGACGCCGGCGGCTTTCCTGTGAAAATCACGGACGAAGGGAGATACACTCTTGACGAAAAGGGCGTGAAAAAGAAGGAACGCGACGGTGAATACTATTCGCTTTTTTCGTGGGACGCCTCGACGGGGCAGTTATTGAAAGAAGAAGTCTGTAACATCGCAACATCGCAGCGTGTGGCGGTCTATACCTATAAGTACGACCGTGCACCCGGCGTCTTGAGCGGGGTCGATAGCCCGTTATGGCTGTACACCTACTGGAATTACGGACGTTATTTTGCGTTCGGAACGTATCATGTACTGTTTTTCGGCCATGTGAACAACCTCACGGAAGTGACCGTCGACGACACCCTGAACGACAGGCACGAAGTCGTGAAGTACACCTACGACTACGATGCGAACGGATTCCCCGTTGCCGTTTCCATTCAAAAGCCCGGCGCGGAAACGCTGACGATTCAAATTCAATATTGAAAAACGGGATATGGCAAAAGACGTCAATTCATTTCCGTCGGGACGAAACAAAATTCCTGTCGAAGAAGAAATTTCCGGCCGTTCGTCGCTTACACGCGACGACATCAAGAACGTCTTGAGACGAGTTGCCGGCCTCCCTCCACCCCATAATTGAACGCCTTTGCGGGCAAAAATAAATTAAAAAATGATGATACAGGAAAATCAGGACATCAGGTTAAATCCATCCAAAAAAAACTTTTAACCGCAAGGTGAAATTTATCGGGAGACTCATAATATCCGGCATTGTCCAACACCGGAAAGATTCTCTCTCAATTGGATAAGAGGGATAGAGGTCGGTTTACGGGATTATTATGCTTGTTTTATATATTGTTTACTCCTTAACAGCACAAATCCATATAGTCAGATATTCCATTTGATTGGCCGGATCTTTGAATTTTTTATTTAAACAGGCTTGAAAATAAGCCAGCCGGGCGCTATCCAAAGTCATTTCCGGTTGGATTACAATCTCTTTCCATCCACAATCTTCGAAAGCCTTCCGGTATTGATAAGGACGGATCCGGTTGGGAGAACTATTGAACTTTAACAATTTATAAAGCACATCGGGATATCGGTAAATATTATTCGGATCCTTATCCCGAATCCACCGGGAATGGGTTCGCAAATCAACGGAAACCACCAGCACAGCTCCGGGAGCGGTTATGCGACTCAAATCTTTGATGGTTTTCCGGAAATCCGAAAAATGTTCAAATGCGGCATTGCTGAAGACTACCTCTATTTGAGCATCACCAACGGCTTTCACCAAGTCAAAGTCCTTGCGGCATACGTAATTCAATTGATCATTGTCTTGCCGCATTGTTTTGCCGAGTTCTTCCTTCAGCCGTCTTGTGTCGGTTTTATACTTTTCTTCCAGGTAAGTAAAAAATGCACTGTAAAACTCGGGAGAAACCTTTGATGCCAGGTCGTAAACATCAACTGCGGTGTATTTTTTCGCGGATTTCGACAAAAGATATAAACCGACGCCTAAATCCGATCCGGGGCCCAATTCTAAAATCTGCTTATCCCGAATCGTCAAATCAGGCTTATATTCCTTCAAATGTTTCAACCAATCGTCCACTACATGAATATCATACTCAATGCACCGGTTAATTTCTTCCATAGAAAATGTTTTGGGAGAATATCCCATCCATTTATTCTTTATTTTAGCCAGGATAAGAAATACAATACCCGAACAAAAATAAAAGCCATTCACTAATAATCTTTTCATTTGCTTAATATTTATATCAAAACTTACTTTCTTGGCGGATAATCGAGCGTGTAATGCAGTCCGCGGCTTTCCTTGCGTTCTATTGCCTGGCGCATGATGAGGTATCCTGCATTTATCATGTTGCGGAGTTCGCATATATCGCGTGAGGCGACGGAGCGTTTGAAGAGGCTTTCCGTTTCTTCGTAAAGGATGTCGAGACGGTTCCAGGCGCGTTTCAGGCGCAGGTCGCTGCGTACAATGCCTACGTAGGTGGACATGATCTGCCCGACTTCCTTTACGCTTTGCGTGATGAGCACCATTTCTTCCGGCGAACGGGCGCCTTCGTCGTTCCATGCAGGGATATTTTCCTGATACGTTAGCGCGTCGATGAGCGTGATTGAATGTTTGGCCGCAGCGTCGGCATATACGACGGCTTCGATGAGGGAGTTTGACGCCAGGCGGTTGCCACCGTGAAGTCCCGTGCAGGCACATTCGCCGGCGGCATAGAGGCGTTTGATGGAAGAACGTGCATCGAGGTCTACTTTTATTCCGCCGCAGAGATAATGTGCGGCAGGCGCTACGGGGATATAATCTTTTGTAATATCAATACCCAGGCTGCGGCATTTTTCGTATATATTCGGGAAATGCCTCTTCGTTTCCGCCGCATCCTTATGTATGACGTCAAGAAAAACATGGTCATCTCCCCGGTTTTTCATCTCATTGTCAATAGCCCGCGCGACAATATCCCTCGGAGCGAGCGATAACCGCTTGTCGTATTTATGCATAAACTCTTTGCCGTCTATCGTGCGGAGGACGCCACCGTATCCCCGCATCGCTTCGGTTATCAGGAACGACGGCCTGTCGCCGGGATGGTAGAGGGCGGTAGGATGGAACTGTACAAATTCCATGTCTTTGACCGTTCCCTTGGCACGGTAAACCATCGCGATTCCGTCGCCGGTAGCGACAAGCGGGTTGGTCGTTGTCTGGTATATTGCGCCGATGCCTCCCGTAGCCATAAGCGTTATTTTTGACAGGAACGTGTCGATACATCCCGTTTGCATATCCATAATGTATGCCCCGAAACACTCGATATCAGGCGTCTGGCGCGTCACGGTAACGCCCAGATGGTGCTGGGTAAGAATTTCAATGGCAAAATGATGTTCAAAAACCGTTATGTCCGGATGTTTTTTAACGTCTTCGATAAGGCTGTCCTGTATTTCCGCCCCGGTATTATCCTTGTGGTGCAATATACGCGATTCCGAATGTCCGCCTTCGCGGTGCAGGTCAAAATCGCCATTCTCGTCCTTGTCAAAATCAACGCCCCACCCGACAAGCTCCTTAATCTGTCCGGGAGCGTTGTAAATGACTTTTTCAACGGCAGAACGGTCACTCAGGAAATCGCCTGCAATCATCGTATCGTTTATATGCTTTTCAAAATTATCGACAAGGATGTTGGTAACGGAAGCAACGCCTCCCTGTGCAAAAAACGTATTCGCTTCTTCCAGCCCGGATTTGCAAATCAAGGCCACTTTTCCCCTGTGAGCCACTTTGAGCGCAAAACTCATTCCGGCAATGCCCGAACCGATAATTAAAAAATCAAATCTTTTCACCATTACTGTTTTTTTTAAAAATTGAGCGGCAAAGTTATAAAATTACTTGCATATCATGATGAATTTTATCCGTTTTTATGATGATGATCGCCCGGTTTGCCTTTCGCAATCCACAGTCCGCATACGATAAGCAGGGCGCCGCATGCGACGTAGAGGGTTATATGTTCCGATATGACGAAATGTGCAGTGATGATGGTCACCAAGGGCGAAAAATAGATATAGTTATTGGTTTTCACAACTCCCAGGTTACGTATCGAAAGCATCCACATCAGGTAACACAACGAGGATGCAATCAGGCCGAGAAAACACAGGTTGCCCCATACGGCAGGCTTCATCAATACGCTGGCCGGAACGTCAAACGGAGCGGCAATAATGAAATAAGGCAGTATGGTCAGTATCCCGTAAAAGAATATTTTGCGCGTCACGAACAGCGAGTTGTAATCCCCTTTAAGGCATTTCACCAGCACTCCGTAAACAGACCAGCTTATGATTGCCAGGAACGCCAGGAAATCCCCTAACGGATTGACTTCAAACGTGAACGTCCCGTTAAGTACGACGAGAACCGTACCGGACAGGGAGATGACGGATCCCGTCCGGAACCGTTTCGTCAACGGCTTTTGACGAAATGCGAGATACGTAAAAACGGCGGTTGTCAGGGGTATCAGTGCGCAAAACAGCGATACGTTCGTCGCAGAGGTATAAACAAGGGCGGTATTTTCCAAAAAGAAATATAAAGAGCCGCTTGTTACGCCTATCCCGACAAATATGAGTTCGTCCCGTCCCGATTTTATCCGGTGTGAACGGGGATAGAGTATCCACAGGAAAATATACGCCATAATGAAACGGATTATCATAATTTCTTCGGGCGACAATCCTTCGCGCAATAATATTTTCGTGGAAACCATCGTGATGCCCCAGATAATAATCGTGAACAAGGCAGCTAAATGGTATATAAAAGTGTTTGGACGATTCATTACGTCGCAAAAGTAATGATTTTTTAAACATAAACTTATTCGCTTTGCCTGTTTTTTTATGAAATGATATACCGGAATATAAAAAAAACCGTTACTTTTGGAGGTTCAATCATTGTTTTTGAAATATGAAAATAATATATCTGTTCTATACGGCCATATTTTTGTTTTTTTGCTTTCCGGCGACGGCGCAGAAAGTCGGACTGGTGTTAAGCGGAGGCGGGGCGCGGGGCGCTGCACATGTAGGCGTGATCAAGGCGTTGGAGGAAAATAACATACCCATCGACTATATAACAGGCACGTCGATAGGCGCTATTGTAGGAAGCCTGTATGCGATGGGTTATACGCCGGATGAGATGTTGAAACTGATACTTTCGGATGACTTTGGTCATTGGCAGACGGGAACGGTGGAAAACGAATATATCTATTATTTCAAGAAACCGGATGAGACGCCGCAATTCATGCGTTTTGCATTGAATCTGAAAGATTCCGTGGTTTTTGACGGGTTGTTGCCGGGCAGTATTGTAAATCCTATCCAGATGAATCAGGCGTTTATAGAGCTTTATGCGCAGGCCACAGCCAAATCTGCATGGAACTTTGACAATTTGTTTGTTCCTTTTCGCTGCATTGGCGCCGATGTCTACGGGAAAAAGGCGATAACGTTCCGCAATGGCGATCTGGGTGAGGCCGTGCGTATCTCCATGACATTTCCTTTTGTTTTTAACCCGGTATGGAAAGACGGGGTTCCGCTTTTTGACGGGGGGATATACGACAATTTTCCAATAAAAGCCATGAAGGATGATTTCAACCCGGATTTCATCTTCGGCTCGGCCGTGAGGGGAGGCGGCCTGAAGCCTTCGGGAAATCCGATGAACCAGATGGAACCCCTAATCATGCAGAAAACGGAATATGAAGTTCCTGAAGAAGACGGCATATTACTGGAAATGCGTCTTCCCAACGTTTCCCTGCTGGACTTTTACAAGGCCAGGGAAGTCATGCAGATAGGTTATGACCGTGCAATGGCGCTGATTGATACCATAAAAGCCCGTGTCGGCCGTGAAGTCCCCTTAGAGGTCGTGACGGCCCGTCGTAAGGCGTATAAGGAGAGCCTTCCGCCATTGACATTTACGAATATTTATGTCACCGGGGTTACGGAAGCGCAGCGGCATTATATCACCGCACAACTGACGCGCGATATAAATGGTGTATTTACGATGGAAGACTTCCGCCGCGCTTATTTCAAGATGCTGACATACTCCAAGATAAAGGAAATTATACCGTCGGCCATCTATAACTGGAAAAACAAGACATTCGACCTTTACTTGTCGGTAAAAATCAAAGAGGAAATAAAAGTATCCATCGGCGGGAATATATCGTCGCACCAGGCGAACCAACTGTTCCTGGGATTAGACTACCAAAGCCTGGGCGAGACATCCGCCGACTATAACGCCAATTTCCAGATGGGCAACTCTTTTAGCGGCGTGTCGTTAGACGGGCGTTTCTTCCCGTCGGCGCGTATGCCCGGGTATATCGGCCTGAAACTTGCCTATTCCAATAAAAATTATTCACAAAGCCAGTCCCTGTTTTACGAAGATGTCGTCCCGGCATTCATCAAGAAACGCGAACGTTTTATCCGGGCGCGTTACGGATTCCCGTTTTTGATGCGTTCAAAGGTAGAAGTCTTCGCCGGACTGGGCGTACTTACCGATTTATACTACCAGACATCATCTTTTACAGACCTCGAGTTCGACCAGAGTAAATATAATCTCTTCAATACGGGTTTCCGGTTTGAACAAAATTCCCTCAATTACAGGCAATACCCGACAAAAGGGCGTCAGCAACTGCTGATCGCGCAGTATGTATCGGGGAATGAACAGTACCGGCCGGGCGGACAAAAGTATTACAGTGACATCGGGAAACACGAATGGTTTCAGGTAAAAGGCTCATGGCAAAAGTTTACGGCCGGGAAGAACAGGTTTAATATCGGCTTCATGTGCGAAGCGGTTTACAGCACGAAAAAGCTGAGTTCCAATTATACCTCGACTATTTTGCGGGCTTCGACGTTTGCTCCTACGCCCCACAGTAAGATTTCTTTTAACGAAGCGTTCAATGCCGACAGTTATATAGCGGCAGGAGTGGCGCCGGTCATAAAGCTGAATGACATGTTTCATTTCCGTTTCGAAGCATACGGATTTGTCCCGCTGCGCGAGATACAAAAGGATCTCAATACGCCGCCTGAAAATACGCTGATTCGTTACAGGGCCAGGTACGGCGATTATTTCAGTTCGTACCAGTATATGGGAGAGGCGGCGCTCGTCCTTCATTTGCCGTTTGTCTCCGTCAGCCTGTTTGTAAATAATTACAGCTATCCGAAAAGCAATTTTAATGCGGGGCTGAATATCGGGTATTTGATCTTTGATTCGGGATTTTTAGATTAAAATCGAAAAAAAATTTGCGGAATAAAAAAAAGCCCGTATCTTTGTCGTCGCAAAAAACAAAAAACAATCAGGCTCCGTAGCTCAACTGAATAGAGCATCTGACTACGGATCAGAAGGTTGGGGGTTTGAATCCCTCCGGAGTCACAGGCCGTTAGCCTGTAAATAAGGCCGCTGCTTATTGCAGCGGCCTTATTTTTTTGCACATTCAGCGCAAGGTGCAGGGTGAGGTAGAAGGGTATGATATGGATCGGAGCCGGCAGTCTTTCCGTCTGATGCTGAACCCTACCGTTTTGCTGTCGGAGGAAAAGAACGGGTCGGCAGACGTTTCATTCTTCTACCAGTCGCCTGCAATAAACGGAAATGTTCAGACGTCGCCCGTGTCGTCATTGAATTTCAGTCTGAACAAACAGATTAAGGACATTCATATCCGCCTGTGGGCGAATGACTTGTATGATGGATACATCGGGAAGTTTTATAACCTCCGGGAAGGATTGCTCCTTTCCGGAGGTTTTTTGATTTCAGATCCGGTCTAAAACTTTTTCGATAAGTGCGGGGAGGCTGTTTTTGTAGTCTGTGTTCATGTTTTTGTTGATGCGTCCGGCAATGATGCAACATACCGTCATGGCGCGGTGTTTCATCAGGGCTGCAAGTCCGGCTAAAGCGGAACTTTCCATTTCAAAATTTGTTATACACCTGTTTTCAAACCGGAAAGCTTCTATTTTCCTGTTCAGTTCCGGCTCGGTAAGCGGGAGGCGCAGTTCCCGTCCCTGCGGACCGTAAAATCCGTTGGCGGCGATCGTCATTCCGCGCATGATGTCGTCCCGGGTTATTTGTTCTATTAATGATGCATCGGCAGAAACGACATAGGGGCGCAGGCCGGGTATATTCCAGTCGAGTTGGCGTATGAGTTCGTCTTCCAAAAGCGTGTCGCGGATCGTTTCATGGCCTTTGTAAAAGTAGATAACGCCGTCGAAGCCGATTGATTTCTCGGCAGCTACGTATGTTCCTACGGGAGTGAACGGCTGTAATCCTCCCGATGTCCCTATACGCACCATGGTGAGTGGACGAAATTCCGGGCGGACGGTGCGGGATGCAAAATCAATATTGGCAAGCGCGTCAAGTTCGTTGATTACGATGTCGATGTTATCGCAGCCGATGCCGTGTGATACGACCGAGATGCGTTTTCCCCGGTATGTTCCCGTAATCGTATGAAATTCGCGGTTTGATACTTCACATTCCGTTGTGTCGAAACGGGCGGCAATCATGGATACACGTTCCGGATCGCCGCAAAGGACAATGCGATCGGCCAACTGTTCCGGTTTTAAATGAAGATGAAACACGCTGCCGTCGCCGTTTATGATAAGTTCCGAATTTCCGAAGCACTTCATTATTTAATGGTTAATTGATTAATGGTTAATGGTTAATGGTTAATAGGGAAAACGTCACCGAATGGAATGGAACGAAGCTATCTTGATTATTATAAAGGTCATTTCCATACAATGCCTGATCATTAACTGTTATGTATCACCCGTTCGTTTACAAAAATGGCACCATTAGAAAGTCAATAATTCAATGTTTTTTCTTTTAATTTATTCTTTTCAAAATCTTCTTTCACAAACTATTAGAGAGGTTTTGAAAAGAAAAAATTAAGTCGCTGATGTAAACGAACTGGTGATACAAATTTGTAAACGAACTTATGATATTTATCAATTAATAATTAACCATTAACCATTAACCATTAATTTCATCCATTCAGCGGTTTGTTTTGATTTCCGGCGGGCGGTTTGGAGATTGCGTCGCGCATGGAGGTGTCGGCTTCAATGTTTTTCATGCGATAATAATCCATGATACCGAGATTTCCGTTGCGGAAAGCATCGGCCATTGCTTTCGGTATTTCAGCTTCCGCTTCGATCACTTTTGCACGGGCTTCCTGCGCTTTTGCCTTCATTTCCTGTTCGGTCGCTACGGCCATGGCGCGGCGTTCTTCGGCTTTTGCCTGGGCAATGTTCTTGTCGGCTTGCGCCTGGTCCATTTGCAGTACGGCGCCGATATTTTTGCCGATGTCGATGTCTGCAATGTCAATAGACAGGATCTCGAAGGCAGTACCGGCGTCGAGACCTTTGCGCAACACGAGTTTTGATATGGAATCCGGGTTTTCCAGTACGCTTTTGTGGCTTCCCGAAGAGCCTATGGACGATACGATGCCTTCGCCTACGCGGGCAAGGATGGTTTCTTCGCCCGCTCCACCGACTAATTGTTTGATATTGGCGCGTACGGTAACACGCGCTTTCGCTATCAGTTGGATACCGTCTTTTGCAACGGCGGCGACCGGCGGCGTGTCAATCACTTTCGGGTTTACGGACATTTGTACGGCCAGGAAGACGTCCCGTCCCGCAAGGTCGATCGCCGTTGCCATCTGGAAGGAGAGGTCTATGTTAGCTTTTGAGGCCGATACGAGCGCGTGAACGACCCGTTCGACGTGTCCTCCCGCGAGATAGTGAGCTTCCAATTCATCACGGGTCAACGTTTTCAGTCCGGCCTTGTGCGCTTCGATCATGGCGCGGGTGATAACACCGGGCGGTACTTTACGTATACGCATCAGGAACAACTGGATTAGGGAGATATTCACTCCGGATACTTTCGCCGAAATCCACAACAGGAACGGCACATAATAAAAGAAAATGCATAGCAGAACGAACGCTATGGCGACTGTGACAAGAAATAATAGATCCATAATTTTAAGTATTTATATTGTTTATAATTTCAACCGTTACGTTAAATCCTTCGATGCCGGTTATAACGACCGGCGTGTTTTCATCAATAAATTCATTGGCCGATTTGGCTTCGACGGTAACCTTATTGAAGCGGGCTTTCCCAACGGGCGCGAGACGTGACAGCGTGATGCCTTCGTCTCCTATATGCAAGTTTTCGTCCTTTGGAGAGGATACGGTAGAGGCAATGTCCGCTTTAAGGGACACGCGGCTGAACGAATCCCGCCGTAACAGCCGGAAGAAAATGCCTCCGAAAACAAGGACGGAAGACGCCAGTGTGATGTTCCCGGTCCATGTATTTACGGAATACGCATAGATGATTCCCCCAATCGCAAACAGTGCGCCTCCAATACCGGCAATCGTTATTCCCGGCAGCAGGAAGATTTCCGCAAGAATCAGGAATATGGCTGCGGCCATCAGGAAAACAATAATTATTATATCTGTTACCATATTTTTATGTTTTTAGTATTTAAAGCCTATCTGACGGTTTTCCGCATTACGCGCCTTCATCTCCTGTGTCCCGGCTTTTTCCATGAGCTGGTAAAGCTGATGTTCCGCCTGCAGGATAGTTGGCTTCAACTGTTCGCGCACGGATGCATTGCCTTTGGAATAAGAAATGCGTGTCTCGTCCAACTTGTTTTTTAAGGATTCTATTTGTTTGTTTAACCCGATTACTTCCGAATAAAATTCTTTGGCTTCGTGGCTTTTTATTTCATTCAGCGTATAGTACGTCGTCTTGTCGTTTACTACAAAGATGAAATCGCGCTCTGCCTTTTTTTCCTTTGTCGTCAGGTCTTTATGTGCAAGTTTTATCAGGTCCGCATAATTGGCGTCGTCTTTCCAGGTTTCTTTTATGGACGCCAGCGAGGCGCGTCTTATCAAGACGTCGGGGTCTTCAATATTTTCTATACGTTTGCGTGACGGATCGGGTATGAAAAGATAGACGCAAACTTTATCTTCCGGCTGGTTCCGGTCGGAGACGAACCAGCCCATGCCTTTCGTTTCATCAATGATCATCATATAATCGTTCGCCGGGGAGTTGAACGGCATACCCATTTGTTCGGGCGCCAGGTACGAATTGGTATTCGTGTTATAGCGTGTGACGAAGATGTCGTAGCCGCCGATAGAGCCGTTGCCTTTTGACGAAAAATACATCGTGAAGCCGTCGGACAGAACGAACGGGTAATTGTTGTCTTTTGAATTGTCCGTCAGGAGAATTTTCTCATCACCCCAGGCGTCGAGCAGTTTATTTTGGGAATAAAGCGTATAAACGCCATATTCCGACGGGCGTGCATAATAGATTTTATCTCCTTTTTGATTTTGATAAACAACGGACGAAACAGGCTGCGGGGCCTTGAAAAATTCACCGTAATACATGAGGCGGCCACATTCTTCGCTCATACTGTATGTATTAAGGAACGTTTCCTTGCTTACGATAATGCTGTCTATGACTTGTATGTCTTCTGTTTTTTCCTGCATACGGTACAGGTTTCGCGCCTGTTCGAGTTTTATTTCCGATTCATTAATATCTTCTTTTTTCTTTTGCTGCAGTTCAATGTATCCTTCCCACATTTCGATCGCTTTATCAAAACGATACCTGTCCATGTAAAGGCGGGCAAGGTAACGGTAAGAATCCATCACGTTGCGTTTGTTTGCGACAAGCAGGTATTTTTCCGCATTTTCCAAATCGCCGGTTTCGTAGCAGCATACGCCGTACCATTGATTGTATGAAGAATTGTTCGGCGATTGCCGGACAAGCTTTTCAAACACGGGTTTTGCTTCCTCGTAATTGCCTTCGTTATATAAAATCTTTGCCTGGTCAAGGCTTTGGGCATATCCGGGGAAACTTATCGACAAAAATAAAAATGCAATAAATATTTTAACAAGCTTTTGTCTCATTATGTATGGATGCAATAAATTATAAATATTTTTACCTTGTCAAAGATAGAGGAAAAAATCAAATTAGTATATTAAAAAAACATAAATCATGATACGGCGTTACATATACTGTCAATGTAAGAGATTATATGTTTCTCATTATCAGGATTAAACCATTGTATTTCCGTGTCGCGTCCGAACCATGTCATTTGCTTGCGGGCATATATGCGCGTGTTGCGTTTTATTTTTTCCACGGCTTCGTCAAGCGTATATATCCCGTCGAAATACAGAAACAGTTCTTTGTATCCTACGGTATTGAGCGCGTTCAGGTTACGCATCGGGTAAACGCTTCGCGCTTCTTCGATAAAACCGCTGTTGATCATCTCGTCGACGCGTCTGTTTATGCGCTCGAATAACTCCGGACGCTGGCGTGTAAGTCCGATTTTGCAAATGTTGAAGGGGCGTTCCTTGATCCGGTTTGTCCGTAGTGAAGAATACGGTTTGCCGGTCATCCGGCATAGTTCGACCGCATGGATAACGCGCCTGTGATTCATGCGGTCGACTTTGCCGTAGTGGATCGGGTCTGATTCTTTTAATTCTTCAAGTATCGGGGCGAGTCCCTCCCTGTCAAACTGTTCCCATAAGGCGTTGCGTATTTCGGGCGTTACGGTCGGCATATCGTCAATGCCTTTACACACGGCGTCGATATACATCATCGAGCCGCCGCAAAGCAACAGGAAAGGCTGTGATTCGTGAAGTTTATTGATCAGGGAAACCGCTTCTTCTTCAAAAATACTTGCACTGTAATAGTCGGAGATCGTATGCGTCGCGACGAAATAATGCTTGACGAGATTCAGATACTTTTCCCCGGGCGCTGCCGTACCTGTGGGTAATTCCTTATATATCTGGCGTGAGTCGGCCGATATGACGGGACTTCCTATATGGCGGGCGATGCGGATACTTAGCGCTGTTTTTCCGACGCCCGTTGGTCCGAGCAAAACAAACAGTATTTTCATTCGGAACTTCATTCAAAGGTTCGAAAACGCTTTCTGCAACGAAAGTGAAACAACGGCGCATCGTTTCATTCAGAACGGGTCGTCCGTCAGACGGTTTTCAAACGTATCTTCGTCCAGGCCTTCAAGATCCTCATCATCAAATTCGTCCTCTCCGTAGAAGTTTTCGCCCAGGTCCGTGTTGATATTGAAATCATTGTTTACGAGGTCAAAATCTATATACTGCTTCGGAGGTTCTCCGATGGACTTGCTGCATACGGGTTTTTTCAGCTCTTTTCCCGTGATTATTTCACAAAGTTCGATAAAAAAAACACGTTCCGTCAGCGGGTCGAATACGTAAAGAAGTTTCTGATATTCCTCTTCGAGCAGGTCTTCCAGATACGTTTGCTCCATTATATAACTGTCTTCTTCCGAAGAAGTATCCATTTCAATAAGCGTGATTTCGGTTTGTTTACTCCAGTCATTCCCGCAAATAAAAAACGAATACATTTGTTTCTCTTCATATCCGGTCGCCTTAAGAATCTCGTTGTGAAGATCAAGGAACGTAGCCTGTGAACTTATCTGTATTTCCCTTTTGAAGTTGTTAACTTCGTCGGATAATAATAAAAATTTGTATACCATAATAGTTTCTGTTAATTGAGATGACGTGCAAATGTGTGAAAAAAAAGTGATATTGCAAAAGGATATGTATTTATTTTTCTAATCATCTATCGAACCTCTGACGATGCCTCTTTTTGATGTTTTTATAAAGTTAAGGATGAGATCGCGTTCCACGCTTGGCTCATACTCCGTTTCGATGGCATTGAGGGCCTCCGTGTTATTGAGTCCGCGCGTATATAACGTACGGTAGATGTCCTGAATGAGGAACACCTGGCTTTTCGTGAAGCCGCGCCTGTGCAGTCCGACGATGTTAATGCCGCAGTATGCTATCGGTTCGCGGCCAATCAGCGTGTAAGGAGGAATATCTTTGCCGACGCGCGATCCGCCCTGTATCATCACGTGTTTTGATATGCGGGTGAACTGATGTACCAGCGAGCCGCCGCTTATGATTGCATAATTATCGACTTCGACTTCACCGGCCAGTTGGGAGGCGTTCCCGATGATAACGTTATTGTCAATGATACAATCATGTGCAATGTGGCCATAAGCCATGATAAGGCAGTTGTTGCCTACGACGGTTTTGCCTTTTGATGCGGTTCCCCGGTTCACGGTGACACATTCGCGTATAGTCGTATGATTTCCTATTTCTGCGGTAGATTCTTCTCCTGCGAATTTCAGGTCTTGCGGAATCCCGGCAATGACAGCTCCCGGAAAAATCATACAATCGGAACCTATTCTGGCTCCATCTAAAATTGTAGCGTGTGAAAAAATGCGACAGTTGTCGCCTATGACCACATCTTTTTCAATTACGGCAAAGGGGTCGATCGTGACATTATTTCCTATCTTTGCTTCCGGATGGATAACGGCTAATGGTGAGTGCATATTGTTATTTGTTTTTAATGATTTGTGCCATAAATTCAGCTTCGCAGACAATTTTTTCCCCTACAAAAACATATCCTTTCATGGTCGATATGCCCCGGCGCATGGGAGCCAAAAGTTGCAGACGGAAAATGAGTGTATCTCCCGGAACGACTTTCTGCCGGAATTTCACGCCGTCGATTTTCATGAAATAGGTCGAATAACGATCCGGTTCATCTACGGAGTTAAGTACCAGCAAGCCTCCGGTCTGCGCCATTGACTCTACGAGAAAGACGCCGGGCATAACAGGCTCCTGCGGGAAATGTCCCTGAAAGAACGGTTCGTTAACCGTAACGTTTTTAATACCGACGATATAATCTCCTCCTATTTCAATAATCTTGTCGACAAGAAGGAAGGGATAGCGGTGAGGTAACAGTTCGCGAATGCGGTTGATGTCCATGACCGGATTTGCGTCAATGTTGTATATCGGCGGCTGTATGTCGTTTATTTTTATGTCTTTGCGTATCAAACGTGCAAGCTGGTTATTGATTTTATGTCCCGGGCGCGTAGCAATGACATGTCCTTTTATGGGTTTCCCGATGAGGGCCAGATCGCCGATTACATCTATCAGCTTGTGTCTTGCCGGCTCGTTCGGGAAAACGAGGGGTTTATCGTTCACATAGCCAAATTCTTTAACATTTACATGCGGCAAGCCTAACGTGTCGGCGATGCGGTTCATATCGGCCTGTTCCATTTTTTTGTCGTAGATAACGATTGCATTATCCAGGTCGCCGCCTTTTATCAGGTTGTTTTGCAGCAGCATTTCTATTTCGCGGACGAAAACAAATGTTCTTGATGACGCGATTTCTTTAGGAAATTCGCTTATGCTTGTCAGCGAAGCATATTGATTAGACAATACGGGGGAATCAAATTCAATCAGCACGTTGATACTGAATTTGTCGTCAGGCAATATGATAAGCGAAGACCCCGTTTTTTCATCTTTTACCTCAATCTTATGTCGTACGATATAAAAATCTTTTGGCGCGTTTTGTTCCGTAATGCCGGCCTTTTCGATATTTTCGGAGAAGAAACGTGCGCTGCCGTCGAGGATCGGAATTTCGGGAGCATCCACTTCGATGAGGCAGTTATCAATCCCCCACGCATATAAGGCGGCAAGTGCATGTTCTACGGTGCTTACCTGTACGTCTCCTTTCGACAGGACAGTACCCCTTTGCGTATTTGTTACATTTTCGGCCGAAGCGTCAATGACGGGTTGTCCTTCCAGATCAATACGTTTTATTTTATACCCGTGATTTTCTTGAGCGGGTTTGAATGTCACGTTTATGTTAAGTCCGGTATGAAGCCCTTTTCCTTTTAAGGAAAATTCGGAAGCTAATGTTTTTTGTTTCTGCATATCGTTATTGTTTGTTTTTTTTCAATTCTTCCATGTCTTTCTGTAATTGGTTAAGAGTCCGGTATATTTCCGGCAGTTTTTCGAAAATAACACTTGAGCGCAAGAAATTTTTTATCGGAATAGCCGGTGAGCCCAGGATCCGGGCGTCTTCTTTTATGTTGCTTAATATTCCCGATTGCGCTCCTATCTGGACATTATCGCCAATGTTAATATGTCCGCTTAATCCGACCTGGCCGCCAATCATACAGTTGGAGCCGATTTTCGTAGAACCTGCAATGCCGGCCTGCGAAGCCATTACCGTGTTCCTGCCGATCTCCACATTATGAGCGATCTGGATAAGATTGTCCAGTTTTACGCCTTGATGTATGACCGTCGATCCCATCACGGCACGGTCGATCGCAGTGTTTGCGCCTATTTCCACGTTATCTTCGAGTATCACATTTCCAATCTGGGCGATTTTTTTAAATTCCCCGTTCTCCGGTGCAAATCCGAAGCCGTCCGCGCCGATCACTGCGCCGGCATGAATGATGCAGTTACTGCCGATGATACATCCTTCGTAAATGGTGACATGGGGATAAACAATCGTATGATCGCCGATTTTGACATGATCGCCGATACACGCATGAGGATAAATCAAACAGTCATTTCCTATCACCGTTTTTTCGCCGACGTATGCAAATGCCCCGATGTAACAGTTCTCGCCGGTAGAGGCGGTTTCGGCTATGAACGCAGAACGGTCGATGCCGCGTTTCCTGGTTCCGGTCTGTTCGGCCAGGTTCAGTAACGCCGCCAGCGAAGCGTATGCATTCGGTACTTTTATTAAAGTAGGCTCAATCGTCGAGACTGGGGAGAAATCCCTGTTTACAAGTACGATACTTGCTTTCGTTTTGTATATGAAATGTTCATATTTCGGATTGGCAAGGAATGTAATGGTTCCCGGCAATCCTTCTTCTATCCTGGAAAAATTATTAACTTTTGTAGTCGGGTCACCTACTACATTTCCTTTTAAAAAATCAGCAATCTGTTGAGCTGTAAACTCCATTCTCTTTATTGTTTTTGAATTTCCGTTGTAAAACTACTACGATTTTAATACATTGCTTGTGCATTTGAGCATATTTTTAGCCCACAAAGTTAGTAAAAAAATGAATTGCTAAAAAATTATACGAAACATTTCCTCTTTTGACTAAATAATTCCTTTTATTGACAAGTGATATTCCATTCTTTCCCGGACAGAAGATGCTTCCATTCCGGCCTTTTCGGCAAAATCTTCCGCTTTGCCGGCATACAGGATGGCACGCGACGAATTGACAATAAGTCCGCAGGCGTCGTTCATTCCATAGTTGCATACGTCGTCCAGAGAGCCTCCCTGTGCGCCGATTCCGGGTACGAGCAGGAAATGGCGGGGCGCCACCTTACGTATGTCTTCAAACATTTTGCCTTGTGTGGCGCCGGCAACATACATCATATTTTCATCATTCCCCCATTTTTGCGAAACACGTAATACCTTCTCGAACAGGCGTTCCTTTTCACGGTCTTCGGTCAACTGAAAATCAGAAGACCCCTTGTTCGACGTAAGGGCGAGAAGGATGACCCATTTACCCTCATAAGTAAGGAATGGGGCCACACTGTCTTCGCCCATGTAAGGGGCTACGGTGAGCGCGTCGAAATCCAGTTCTTCAAAAAATGTACGCGCGTACATAGCAGAAGTATTACCGATGTCGCCCCGTTTGGCATCCGCTATGAGAAACTGGTCGGGGTAATTTGCCCGGATGTATTTTACCGTTTTTTCGAGGGATATCCAGCCGTTTAATCCTCCGGATTCGTAAAAAGCAAGATTCGGCTTGTAGGCGATGCAATAATTTGCCGTAGCATCAATAATCGCTTTATTGAAAGCAAAAACAGGATCATCTTCTTTCAACAAATGTTGCGGTATTTTTTTTATATCCGTATCTAATCCTACACACAGGAATGATTTTTTACGTTTGATATTCGTTAAAAGTTCGTTTTTGTTCATTGTTCACAATATATAATTTCATAATACACAGTTCATCGTTCACAGGTTCCGTCAATAGTCATAATTCGCTGTCTTTTATTCTTTCCGCATTTTCGGCAACAATCAAATGATCGATACAATCCTGTATGTCGCCATTCATAAAAGCGGCGAGGTTATAAATCGTATAATTGATACGATGATCGGTGATACGTCCTTGCGGATAGTTGTAAGTGCGTATTTTCGCCGAGCGGTCGCCGGTTGAAACCATCGTTTTGCGTCGGGAAGCGATATCGTCGATATATTTCTGATGTTCTTTATCATATATGAACGAGCGCAGGCGGCTTAATGCCCTTTCTTTGTTTTTCGGTTGATCCCGTGTTTCCGTACATTCAATGAGAATTTCTTCGGCAACGCCTGTGTTCGGATTTTTCCACATATACCGCAAGCGAACGCCGGACTCCACTTTGTTCACATTCTGTCCACCGGCTCCGCTTGAACGGAATGTATCCCATTTGATTTCGCCTTCGTTTATCTCGACGTCAAATTCGTCGGCTTCGGGCAGTACGGCAACCGTTGCGGCCGAAGTATGTACGCGTCCCTGCGTTTCGGTTTGCGGAACACGTTGTACGCGGTGGACGCCGGATTCGTATTTTAACGTACCGTACACATTATCGCCGGATACGGTAAATATTATTTCCTTGAAACCGCCGGATGCGCCTTCGTTACAACTTGATATGCCGGCACTCCAGCCTTTTATTTCGCAATATTTGGAATACATGCGGAACAGATCGCCGGCGAAAATTGCCGCTTCGTCACCGCCTGTCCCGCCGCGTATTTCGACGATTGCATTTTTCCCGTCTTCCGGATCGGCCGGGATGAGCAGTAATTTTATTTCTTCTTCTATTTCGGGAAGACGTTGCTGGCCGGTTTCCAGTTCTTCGTTTGCTATTTTACGTATTTCCGGGTCCTGTTCCGAAGCAAGAATCTCTTTTGCTTCCTCAATATTTCCCAGTGTCTGAACATATTTCCGGCGTGCTTCCGTCAATCGTTCAAGCTCTTTATATTCTTTCGTGAGACGCACGTACCGTTTTTGGTCGGCAATAACCGACGGGTCCGTGATGAGGGTAGATACTTCTTTGAAACGTCCGGCTATGCCGTCAAGTTTTTGCAATATATCGTTGTTGTCAGGCATGGTTTTTAATCGTAATAAAATTCTCCAAATTCGCTTTTTATGATCAGCTCTTTTTTATCACAAGCTTCCACATGTCCTACAATCCTGGCGTCGATGCCGAAGGATTTGCTTATTTCCATTATTTCCCCCGCATGTTTTTCGTCGAGGTAGATTTCAAAACGGTGTCCCATGTTGAAAACCTTATACATTTCCGGCCAGCCGGTCTGGCTCTGTTCCCGGATTGTCCCGAAAAGCGGCGGGACGGGAAACATGTTATCTTTTACCACCCGGAGATTATCAACAAAATGCAATATTTTAGTCTGTGCGCCGCCGGAACAATGAATCATTCCGTGAATACAGGGACGTATGCGGTCCAATATTTTTTTCACAACAGGCGCATAAGTACGGGTAGGGGATAATACCAGTTTCCCGGCGTCAACGGGAACATCCGCGACGGCGTCCGTAAGTTTAAGACTGCCGGAATAGACCAGGTCGCCGGGCAGGGAGGCGTCAAAACTTTCCGGGTATTTTTCTGCCAGGTATTTAGCAAAAACATCATGTCGTGCGGATGTCAGGCCATTGCTTCCCATCCCTCCGTTGTATGATTTTTCATACGTCGCCTGTCCGTACGATGCCAGTCCGACGATCACATCCCCTGCGCCTATTTTGGCATTATCTATGACGTCGCTGCGTTTCATGCGGCAAGTCACGGTGCTGTCAACGATAATGGTTCTGACTAAATCGCCCACGTCGGCGGTTTCGCCTCCGGTAGCATAGACTCCGATGCCCATATCGCGCAGTTCCGCCAGTATTTCGTCCGTGCCGTTTATAATAGCAGAAATGACTTCTCCCGGTATAAGCATCTTATTCCGGCCTATCGTGCTTGAGACAAGTATATTGTCCGTAGCGCCGGCACAGAGCAGGTCGTCAATATTCATGATCAATGCATCCTGTGCAATGCCCTTCCATACGGACAAGTCGCCGGTTTCACGCCAGTAGATATAGGCCAATGATGATTTCGTACCCGCACCGTCGGCATGCATGATGTTGCAATACGCAGGATCTCCCCCCAATATGTCGGGAATAATCTTGCAGAAAGCCTTCGGGTAAAGACCTTTATCAATGTTTTTTATAGCGTTGTGAACATCTTCTTTTGATGCGCTTACGCCACGCAGGTTATATCTCCGGTCGCTCATTTTTGTTTATCTGTTATTTACGTACCTTAAGCGTATCACCCGGCTTGGGAGTGTAGCTGTTCTTTATTTTGTTAAGTTTGTATAAGGATTTCAGCTTCATACCGTACAGTTGAGATATGCTGTGTAAGGATTCCCCGTCCTTGACGACATGAATAAGGTTGCCTTTACTTGCATATTTTCTTTTTGCCTGAAGGTAGATCCTGTCTCCTTTTTTCAACTTGTATTCTGACGTTGTGTCATTATACTTCAACAACCTTTTCAGTTTCATGCGGGTGTCATACGCAACAAACTCGTATGTATCATTTTCCTGCGCTTCTATATAATGTACTTCGTTTGTTTCAAGAATCCTGCGTCTCCAGTTAACAGCCGCCGGGTATTTTTTGTTATTTTCGGGGGTATTTATCTTTATTTCGTAAATATCATCAATTATCGGCGTTTTTTCTACGATTTTGGCCCTGTCATACTTATACAGTTCGTAGGTCTCGATAATATTGACAAGTTTTACGCCGTAAGATTTGTCGGTAGCATACCTGCAACGTTGCAAGCCATGCGCCCAGCCTTTGTAATCATATATATCGAGATCGAACAGCGATACGTAATATTTCCTTTTTGCAAGGAACAGCGAGTGGTCAATATACGATTCTTCAACGGATTTGTATGTCCGGAAACACTCGTCTTTTGCATCATCGTCATGATACATGCGTCCGCCCTGCCATTCATCTTTACATTTTATGCCGAAATGATTGTTTCCCAAGCGAGCGAGACGGCTGCTGCCTGCCGCCGATTCCAAAAGTCCCTGCGCTAATGTAATGCTTGCAGGGATCTTATATTCTTTTTGTTGCTTAATAGCTAATATTTTATATTTTTCAATGTAAGCTTCGTATGCCGGACTTTTTGTTTTTTTTTCGCCGTGTATATGAAAAACACATAAGGTAAACAAAAAACACAAGAGAGATAAACGCATATAATTCATAATACAATTAATCTGTTTTTTACTGTTATATAAATAAATGTTCACACGCGCGAATTTTCTGCTTTTTAACCGGACGCATGACTGTCTTAATACTGTTTTTTTATTCGTTGATGTTTAAAAACGGCTGCAAATATACGGTTTACAAATGAAAAAACCTTGTTAATGAGTAAGAAAATGAATAGAACGTACAAAAAACAGGAGAAAATCGGATGGATAAGTTATATTTGTACGCTTTAATATAATAATAATGTATGGAAGAATATAAGATTGAGTTGACGGTAAGGAAGTTGAAAATAGAAGAATTATCTTCTGTGGACAATTGTTTGCGTGTAGCCGCTGTTCGTGCGGCAAAACAGGCCTATGCGCCTTATTCGCATTTTAACGTGGGTGCGGCGGTATTATTGAGCGACGGGACGATCGTAGAAGGCAACAATCAGGAGAATGTCGCCTATCCTTCGGGACTGTGTGCGGAGCGTGTCGCATTATTTTATGCAGGCGCATCCCACCCCGGAATACCGGTTGTATCCATAGCCATTGTTGCCGTTAAGGATGAAGAAATTCAGGATACCGTTTCCCCTTGCGGCGCTTGTCGCCAGGTACTGTTCGAAACGGAACAGCGGTACGGCCACCCGGTACGCATCCTTTTGTGCGGCCGCGATGACGTAATTGTCCTTTCTTCGGCCAAAGATTTGCTGCCCGTATCTTTTTTTATATGACTTTTGAACAGAAACGGCCCGGAAAGCAGGCTGGCGTAATGAAGTCTGCGCAACGCCGACCGCGTCACAATAAATGGCGGGGTACGAAGCCGGAAACGATCACCGCACCTTCCTGTCCGAAAGGTAATCAATCATACGCACGATAGCCCTGCTGCATACGGGACAGAAAGGTTTTAAATCGCGCATCATGCAGTGATCCATCGGGCGGTATATTCCC
>JAISYY010000112.1 GCA_031269635.1 Tannerella sp.
GAATATTTTTTCGAATCAAATTCGGTTTATGTAATAATAATCGTTATATTTGCGCCATAATATAAAAATAAATTGTGCTATGTATAATCTTTAATAAATCATGCTATGAGAGTGAATAATAAGAATTTGTTTCGAGTGTTGCAGAAATCGCAAATGATGTCTTTCTGCTTTATTGTTTGTTTCCTGTTTGCGACATGTTCCCCGCGGGAAAACGATTCCAGGTTCGGAGGCGTGCAGATAGGAACGATCACTTACAGTTACAGGGATATGCCGGATCAGTCCCTTTCGGCTATTCTTGATTATGTTGTGCAGTCCGGTATTAGTTCCGTAGAGTTGATGGGGTCTCCCGTCGAACAGTACGCCGGAATACCTGATTCCAAAGATGCGGAAGCGATTCGTGCGTGGAGGACTTCGGTGCCGATGGAGAAATTCAAAGATGTAAAAAAGATGTTTAAAAAGAAAGGAGTGAAGATTCACATCCTGAAACTGGGGAGTCCCGACTGGTCGGATGAAGAGATTGATTATGCTTTCAATGTTTGTAGAACGGTCGGCGCCAAAGGCATCAGCATGGAGATTTCCGAAAAAACGGCGAAACGTATGGCTCCTTTTGCCGAAAAACACCGGCTGTATGTTATTTTTCACAACCATGGTCAGCCGGGCGATCCGAATTTCAGTTTTGACCGCGCCCTGGAACACGGTTCATACCTGATGCTGAACCTGGACGTCGGGCATTATTTCGGCGCTACCGGTAAACATCCGAATGATGTGATAAAGAGGCTGCATAACCGTATCGTCAGTATTCACATCAAAGACAAGACCGGTCCTGACGGAACGCCCCGGGACGCAAATCAATCATGGGGACAGGGAGAAACGCCATTGACCGATATTTTCCAGCTCATTCGGAAGGAGAAATGGCCCATTTTCTGTGATATTGAATTGGAGTATAAAATCCCGGAAGGCTCGGATGCCGTTAAGGAAACGGCCAAATGTGTAGCGTATTGCAGGCAGCTCCTGCTCCGTGAATGACCGGTAATAATAACGCACCATTTTTGTCATGTATAAACTTTTATATTGTATAGCAGGGACGCTTTTATTTATGTCAACATCATGTAGCCGAATGGAAAGTGAATTGTATCTGTTTGTCGGGACGTATGCGAAAGAATCGGATGCGGGGATTTACCTGTACCGTTTTAATACGGAGGATGGTTCGGCCACGTTCGTGAGAGACGTGACGGGAATCGGAAACCCTTCTTACCTGGCTCTTGATAAGGACGAAAAGTTATTGTATTCGGTTAGCGAAACGGGCGAATCCGGGGCAAAAGTGTATGTTTATTCATTTGACGGGAAAACGGCGGATATCCGTTTGATGGACAGGAAGGAGACGGGCGGTAGCGGGCCTTGTTTTATTTGGGTGGACGGTAAGCGCAAGCTGGCGGTTACGGCCAATTACAGCGGCGGCAGCGTGAGCGCTTTCCCCTTGTCGGCAACCGGGGAATTAGGCGCTCCATCCGTCTTTTCATACGGGGGAGGCACACCCGGTTCCGCCCGCCAGGATGCACCGCATTTGCATTGCATCTATGCTTCTCCCGATGAAAAATATTTGTATGCCAACGATCTGGGGACAGACCGGATTTATAAATATGAGCTTCTTCCGGGCGAATCCGGCGGGATAACCCTCAGGGAAGGACAGCCATCCTTTTTCTCCCTGCCTGCCGGTGAAGGCCCTCGCCACACGACGTTCCATCCGGACGGAAAATTCGCCTATCTTATCGGCGAACTGTCCGGCCGTGTTGTCGTGCTGGAATATGACGACGGCGATTTGTCGCCCGTCCAGTATATAGAGGCCGACACGTTGCACGCAGCGGGAAGCGCCGACATCCATGTTACGCCCGACGGACGCTTTCTGTATGCTTCAAACCGCCTGAAAGGCGACGGACTGGCCATATTTTCCATTGACCGTGAGAACGGACGGCTTACAAAAGCCGGTTACCAGCCGACCGGCGTGCACCCGCGTAATTTCATCATCACCCCCGACGGGAAATTCCTGTTATGCGCCTGCCGCGACACGAATGTCATCCAGGTGTTTGCTATTGATAAACAAAGCGGCCTGTTGAAAGATATTCAAAAAGACATCAACGTAAGCCGCCCGGTTTGCCTGAAATTTGCAAGTTTGTAGGAGCCGTTATGAATGAAAGATCCGTATAAACAGTTTGTCCGCAATATACGTTCGTTCCTGCCGCCGGGGCGGGCGCTTTGTGAAGAACAGGCGCGGTTGGCATGGGGGACGGATGCCGGATTTTACCGGCTTATACCAAAGGTCGTCGTCTTTCCTGAAACAGAAGAACAGGTTTCCCGGATACTTAAACTGGCGGGAAAATCGGACATTCCCGTTACTTTTCGAGCGTCAGGCACCAGCCTGTCGGGACAGGCCGTCAGCGATTCCGTTTTGATTGTCGCCGGACATCTTTGGAAAAAATACGCCTTTTCCGGCGATGGCGCCAAGACCGTTTCGCTACAACCGGGATTAGTCGGCGAACGGGTAAATCAGCTGTTAAAACCTTACGGCAGGAAAATTTCACCTGACCCGGCGTCGCTGAAAAGCGCCGGGATAGGTGGTATCGTGATGAATAACGCTTCGGGAATGAGTTGCGGCACACATGCCAATGCGGATAAAACAATCGTTTCCGCGCGGATAATTCTGGCCGACGGGACGTTGCTTGATACGGGAGACTGCGATAGCCGCGCTTCGTTTAAAGCCCGAAAAACCGGGTTTTTGCAGCGGATAGAAGAACTGCGGGATACGGTGCGGAAAAATAAAGCGCTTGCCGAACGCATAAAACACAAGTACAGCATCAAAAATGTAATGGGACTGAACATGCTGCCTTTTGTCGCTTATGACGATCCGTTCGACATTATCACGCATTTGATGGTCGGCTCGGAAGGCACGCTGGGCTTTCTTTCGGAAGTTACGTTGAAAACCGAACCGCTATGTCCGTTTAAGGCCAGCGCAATGATTTATTTCCCGGATTTAAAGGAGGCTTGCCGGGCTGTTAAGGAATTAAAACGGTTGTTCGACACCGGCGGGAGCCGTCTTGTGGCAAGCGCGGAGCTTTTGGATGCTAAAGCGCTGGCCTGCGTTCATGATACGACGGGCGAAGGCTTGACCGCAATATTGCTGGAAACGCAGGCGCAAACGGAACAGCAGCTTAATGAATTTATCGGACGGATACGGCAAACCCTGGTTTCGTACCATACCTTTTCGCCGGTTGCTTTTACTTCGGACGAACGTGAATGTGCACGGCTCTGGGAAATACGTTCCGGCGTGTTTCCCGCCGTCGGGGGAAACCGTCCGTCCGGAACGACGGCTTTGATCGAAGATGTCGCTTTTCACGATGAGGATATGCCCGACGCCATTGCCGAACTGCAGGCGTTGTTGGCGATTCACGGTTATCATGATGCATGTATTTACGGGCATGCACTGGAGGGGAATGTACATTTTATATTAAACCAGTCGTTTAACAGCGATGCCGAAGTTGAACGTTATGAAAAACTGATGCGGGACGTCGTTGCACTGGTCGTCGAAAAATATGACGGTTCCCTGAAAGCGGAACACGGGACAGGGCGGAATATGGCTCCTTTCGTTAAAACAGAATGGGGGGAAGACGCATTTGAGATTATGCGATGTGTCAAATCATTGTTCGATCCGGGAAACCTGTTAAATCCGGGAGTGATTTTTAATGACGATCCTCTTTGTCATGTCAGACACCTTAAACCGTTACCGCTTACGCATCCGGTGGTTGATAAATGTATAGAATGTGGCTTTTGTGAAGTCAACTGCCTGACCTGCGGCTTTACGCTTTCGTCGCGTCAGCGTATCGTCGTGCAGCGTGAAATATCGCGACTGACGCAAACGGGCGAAAATCCGGCTTACCGGCGCAAACTGCTGAAACAGTACCGTTACCCGGGTGAGGAGACCTGTGCGGGCGACGGCCTGTGTTCGCTGTCGTGCCCGATGGGAATAAATGTCGGCGAGCTGACGCATATCCTCAGAAGCAACCGCCATCCGAAAGGATCGTCAGGATATAGGGTAGGGGAGTACACCGCCCGGCATCTGTCATTTGTAAAAAAAATCCTTCGTGGCGTTTTGCGGATAGCCGATGCAATGCATCACATACTTGGCGTCCGCATAATGAGCGTGTTGACGCGGGGATTGCACCGGATAGCAAAGACACCTCTCTGGATGCCTGCCATGCCGAAAGCCGTTTCGCAACCGGACGAGTATCTTTTACGGCGTATCCGGTCGTCGTCCTCACAACTGCCGGAGGCAAACCTTCAAACCGCAGATCCGGACAGCGAGTTTCGGTTACAGGTTTCACGGCCGGACGACCGGCCTGTCGTCGTTTATTTTCCGAGCTGCCTGAATCAGACGATGGGACTTCACCGCCATTCGGCGGAGCGATCGCCGCTTGTCGAAAAAACGGTAGCGCTGTTGAATAAAGCCGGTTACCGGGTTGTTTTCCCGGAAGGAATGGAGAACCTCTGCTGCGGTACCGTTTGGGAGAGTAAAGGCATGGAAGAATTGGCCGATCGGAAAGCCGCAGAACTGGAAGCCGCTTTGCGGAACGCTTCCTGCGAAGGCGCATATCCTGTCCTTTGCGATCAAAGCCCGTGTCTTTACCGGATGCGTAACAGGATGAAGAAACTGAAACTGTATGAGCCGGTGGAGTTTATCTATACGTTTTTGCGTGACAGGCTGGATTTTCATCCTGTGGCAGAACCGGTTTCCATTCACGTGACATGCTCCATGCGCAAGATGGGACTGGCGGAAATGTTTTGTAAACTGGCCGGTCTTTGCGCCGGACAGGTGATTGTCCCGGAGGAAGTGGGATGTTGCGGATTTGCGGGAGACAAAGGATTTACTCATCCCGAAGTGAATGTGTATGCTTTACGGAATCTGCGTCCGCAGATAGAGAAAGCCCGTGTACAGTCGGGCTACTGCAATAGCCGTACCTGCGAAATAGGATTAACGGCACATTCAGGCGTTGATTACCGATCTGTTGTATATCTCGTCGATACCTGCACCACTTCAAAGTATTCATTATAAAAATCAAATTCGTATGAAAAAGTTTGTATTGTTTTTTGCGTCGATATTGTTTATCGCTTCCTGTTCTTCGGGCAACATGGAAGATTTGTTTAAGAACCCCGATAACGCTGCCGTTGAATCGGATGGATATAGTAAAGTATATGTTCCGGTCAAAAGGATTACCGCCCGGCCGGGGTATCACTGGTTTGCTTATTATGACAAACTCCAGGTCGATCCTTCCAACAGGTATGTGTTGGGTATGCAGACCGGTTTTGAACACCGGGCGCCTGCGCCGGATGATGTAATTGAGATTGGCATGGTTGATCTGAATGATAATTGTAAATGGATCAAACTGGGTGAATCGCGTGCATGGGGGTGGCAGCAGGGATGCCAGTTGCAGTTTATTCCCGGCTCGGCGAATGAAATATTGTGGAATGACAAGGAAGACGGGCGTTTCGTATGCCATATCATGAACATTGAAACCCGTGCGAAAAGGACTCTCCCATGGCCTGTTTATGCGTTAAGTCCCGACGGGAAATGGGCGGTGACCACGGATTACCGCCGGGTTAACGACACCCGCCCCGGCTATGGATACACAGGAATCCCCGATCCGAACAAAGACATATTGGCGCCCGCTAATTCGGGGATATGGAAAATCAGTCTTGAAACAGGCGAAGCGTCCCTCATCATCTCACTGGCACAGGCGGCGGCCATTCCCAATCCGCACGATGAACAGTTTGCGGAAGCCAAACACTGGTTCAACCATCTGCTGGTCAATCCTGACGGTAGCCGTTTTATCTTCCTGCACCGGTGGAGGTATCCTGACGCCGAAAGAAATGCTCCTTACAAAAATGTCGGCGGATTTGGGACGCGCATGTTCACCGCTTCGGCCGACGGTACAGATTTGCGGGTGATTGATCCCTATAATTATACCTCGCATTTTATCTGGAGGGACCCCTCTCATATCCTGGCCTGGACACGTATTCCCGGCAAAGGGAACGGGTTTTTCCTTTTCGAAGATTCTCCCGTTGAGCATATTGAACAGACAGGCAAGGACGCCATGCCGCTTAACGGACACTGTACGTATCTTCCCGGCAATGAGTGGATACTGAATGATACGTATCCTTCGGCAGGACGCCTCCAGTCGGTTTACCTGTATCATGTGCCGTCCGGCAAACG
>JAISYY010000047.1 GCA_031269635.1 Tannerella sp.
CTATTTCGGAAACAGCCCGGAAAACCCGGATATCGGCGGGCGCTTGGATTCTGCCGCACCGGAAAGTCTTCACGGTTGTTAAAAATGTTGTTACGTAAAACCTATCTTTATAATTTGAACGGTTGATAATTCATTTGTATTTCTCAATGTACTCATAATATAAACTGTCATGACAACTCACAAAACATCCCCGTGTCGCCCGGATCGTGGACGATTTGGACAATACGCCTTTGCCCGTGCCGGAAAGCGAGCTTATCTCGCCGGAAGAAGTTAAAAAGAACGTTGAAGACGCCATATACGAAGACCCGGGTCTGAAAATCGTTCTATGAAAACGTATGTCATCAAAATTATACCCCGGCATACGGCCGTAATAATGTATATTCCGATTCATACTCCGTTTTACTTTCCGCTTTGACTTGAACAGTGAACTGTTTCGACTTCATGTGGGGCAGGCGAAAATGCACCGTAGGCCCCTGTACATTGCGAAACGGTTCGGCGCCTTTGCACTCCCACTTTAGCAATTCCGTTTCTTTGCCGTCGTGTTTCAATACAACCGTAAGGAGAACAGGCGCTACCGGCTCGTATGCATCATTCAGCAAAAACAGGTCGCAAGTCAGTTCTTCGCCTTCACTCCATGTAAATTTCGGGATACGGAGGCTTGCCATCGTCGGGCGGAGTGATCCGGCTACGTCGTAGTAGGCGGGCTTCGGTTCGTTAGGCCAGCATATAAGGCTGTTATTCGCCGCCGCAGGCCACGGTTCCTGATAGCACCAGTTGATTGCCATGCTGCAATACGGTTTCTGACGTCGCGCTTCCTCGAAGATGAATTTATATCCCTCGCTTTGGAGTAACTGGCTGTTGCGCACCAGCTCATCGAGCGATTCGGGTTCGCCGAAATATTTACAGTAAGTATCCCATTCGAGCCAGCTGCTTTTACGCCATGCGCCGTAAGCGTGATGCGTTTTCCAGGCACTGTTCTCACGGGGCGGAAAGAGGTCGGCAGCGGGAATAAAACGTTTCAGCGCATCCGTGTTTGACAGCGCAGGGACGCCAAACTCCGTATAGGCAGTGCGGTGTGCCTCCATCATCCATTGAAAGACCTCCCGGTCGATTGCCGGGTCGTAGAAAAGGTAATGTCCGTGTCCTACGCCATAGAAGGGCGACGTATAGATAAACGGCGTTTGCGGATCGAGCCGGTAGCAGATGCTGTTGAGCAGGCGCAGGGCGTATGACTGTTCGGTCATCCCGCCCCAACTGTTAAATAGCTCATTGCCGCCGGACCAGATTGCCAGACAAGCGTGTCGTTTAAGCCGTTTGACGATAGAGGCGGCTTCCTGTTCGAGCGTCCGGAGGTATTCGGGCTTGTCGGGATAGTTGTTGCAGGCAAGCGGAAATTCCTGCCAGACAAGGATACCCGTTTCGTCGCAGATGTCAAAGAATGATTCTTTGTTGACAATGCCGCCGCCCCATACGCGGACGATGTTGAAATAAGCGTTTTTGGCAAGGATAAGCTGTTCGCGATAGCGTTCCGCCGTGATGGTTCCGATAAAAACTTCGGGATGTACCCAGTTGCTGCCCTTACCGAAAATACGGCGGTTGTTGACTTCCAGTCCCGACGGCGCAACAGCGCGGGTGAGCGGGAACGGTTGCGGTTCTTTCCAGGCGCCTTCGTTCATCACTAAGCGTATGCGCCGAAAGCCGATCCTGCTTGTCCGGCGGTCTGATTCGCGGTTGTTATTCATCAAAACGAACGCTGACGTGTAAAGGTCGGGATTGCCGTAACCGTTAGGCCACCAGAGGGAGGGAGATTCCAGATCAGCCTCGACGGTTGATGTATCGGAAGAAAACTGTCCCTGTTTTTCCAGTACCGTTTTTCCGTTGGGGGAGGTCAGCGTCCACCGGTAAGTTTTGCCCGACAGTTGCATACCCGTCACATCCGCCTTGAGATGTGCCTGCGTAAGGTCATCGTTGAGAGTATATGATACGGCAACGTCACTAAGGCGGACGGGCGGATGTGTGATAAGATAGGTCTCATCCCAGATGCCGCGGGTCACACAGCGCGGATGCCAGTCCCATCCGTAACTGACGGCAGGTTTAACGCTTTCGCGGGCGTTTTGGCGGTACTGGTCCGGATTATCCGGGTTTACTTTAATGCCGAGTGTCGGCACGGGATACAGCACGATTCGCAATTCATTCCGTGCCTGCAACCGGTCGGTCAAATCCACTTCCACGTATGTAAACATGCCCTCCTGTTCCCAAACCGTTACATCGTTGAGGATAATTTTAAACCGGTAATCAATACCCTTTGAATGGAAAAACAGCCGTTCGCCTGTTTTCAGTTTGGGGTGTTCAAACGTTGTCCGGTATGTAAACCAAACCTCCTCCATCCAGTCAAACTGATGCACATTGTCGGCATACCACCACGGTTGTTTGTAATTTTCGGCTTTCATCACGTCCAACTGCACCGCACCGGGAACAACCGACGGATACCATTTGTCCGGTTGTACCGTTTCTGTCCTGTGATATCCGATTTGCCATTCGGGATAGAAAATCTGTGCGCCGGCAGACAAAACCGCCGAGGCATATCCCGTAAAAATCAACATACTGTAAATTATTTTTCTTAACATGATTATAATTATTTAATTGGAATGATTCCGTTGTTTTTTTTCAACAAT
>JAISYY010000086.1 GCA_031269635.1 Tannerella sp.
GCAACGCCGTCTTCTACGATGACACGTTGCCCGTTTGTCAGGCTGCCTAATATGTATTCGCCGTCCGGCATACCCGCTCCCCGCATGGAATCCGTACACAAGGCCGTCTTGTCGGGACCTTTGAATTTATATACGTATTGCAGCAAAGGTTTCGGCAAATGCACTCCATCGGCAATGATCTCGACGGTCATGTCGTCGATCAGGTAAGCGGCTTCGCCGACGCCGGCATACCGGAAAGCGTTCCGCCTTGTCACCGACGACATGGCCGAGTACAGATGCGTTATATGGGTGAAACCGGCTTCAAAGGCGGCTTCTATCTCTTCGTAAATCGCGTTTGTGTGTGCCACGGAAGGGAGTATTTGTTTAGAACGCAACGTTATCCCGAAATCCAGTGCGCCGGTTAATTCGGGCGCCAAACTCCACCGGACAATGTCGTCGGAAAAATCCAGGATAGCGTTGTATTCTTCGGGGGTGGGATTCCGCAAGTATTTGGGATCCTGGGCGCCGCGCTGTTCGTACGAAAAGTAAGGCCCTTCCAGATGCAATCCTAAAAAGGCCGCCCCTTTTTTATTCAGCGCTTTTGCTTCCCTGTAAACCACAAGCGTTTCGTATAATTCGTCGTTGGAACTGGCCAGGGTAGTGGGCAGTAAAGATGTTGTCCCGTATTTTGCGTGCGTTTCCGCTATCCTCAGGTAAGCCTCGACTGTGTTATCCATGAAATCAAAGCCTCCGGCGCCATGCGTATGAATATCTATAAATCCGGGCGCCACATAATTTCCCCCGGCGTCTATCACCTGTTCATCCGGTTGCGGCGTGTATCCGCCTTCTCCGTATTGCACGATCATTCCGTTCCTGCATATTATATATCCGTTGCGAATCAATTTTGTGGAGAGTATCAGGTTCGCATTGCAAATCACTAACGCGCTGTTCATACACTCTTCTTTTTGGTTAAAGACCACGAATTTATCAGATGCCCGTGCAGGGCGAAATAGATCAGGTACAGGTAGCAGGGAATCAGAATCCAATAGGCGTCCCGTACATTCCATTGATCAGCGATATACCCGTATAAGACCGGCATGATTGCATTTCCGCATAAAGCCATGACGAGGAAAGAAGAACCTATCTTCGTGAAACGTCCCAGTCCTTTGATAGACAAAGGCCATATACCGGCGTAGATTAATGAATTGGGTAGTCCCAGGGCGCATAAAAACCAAATCGACAAATCCCCGTTATGGCCTAATATCGTAACATCCTTATGGACAAAAATAATGCCTGTTGAAAATAACAGTCCCAGTATTGTACAGAAACGGAGGGCATTCGTCTGTGACACATATTTCGGTATCAGGATAATTCCCAGCATATATCCCACGATGGTAGCCGTCAGCACGTATGAAGGAAAAGCTTTTGCTTCCAGCAGGTCCATTCCCATGGATTTGGCGTATCCTATTATCGTATCAATGGCTATCACCTGCGTCCCTACATGCATAAACAGGGCTATGGCGCCTAATACAAGGTAAGGGAACTGGAAAACCGACTTTTTGGGTGCGTCGTTTGTTGCTGTTTCCCTGTTATCGTCTTCGGGATTAATTTCAGGTAAAACGGAAAAACGAACATACAAACCGAACAGGAATAAAAACACCCCCAACACAATATAGGGAAGTATAACCCGGCGAATCAGGTCATCCAGCATCCTGTTTTTTACAGCTTCGTCGAGCGTCCCCGAATCCAGCAGCGTGAAAAGTTCGCTGTCGGTCACTTTGAGTACGACTGCGGCGAATATAAGCGGCGATATAATGCCGGCAAATTTATTACAGATACCCATGATGCTCATGCGTTTTGCCGCACTTTCGATCGGCCCGGCAATTGTAATATAGGGATTGGCGGCCGACTGGAGAATCGTCAAGCCGGTTCCCAGCATAAACAGTCCGGTAAGGAATATCCCGTAAGTCCGGTATAAGGCAGCCGGGACAAAAAGAAATGCGCCCGCAGCCATACAGAAAAAGCCGTACATGATTCCCCGCTTATAGCCGGCCCGTTTAAGCACCCAGGATGCAGGAACGGAGAGAAGAAGATATGCTATATAAAAAGCGAATGCAACGAAATAAGATTCAAGATAAGTCAACTCACAGGCAATCTTAAAATAAGGAATAAGTATTGCGTTTACCCATGAGACAAAGCCGAAGATGAAAAACATCGCACCTACAATGATAATTGCCGTGCGTGTGTTTTGTTTGTTTAGCGTTTGATTTCCCTGTATATTCATAGTCTGTTTATGACGGTTAAGACTTACAGCTTCATCTCCCAGCCCGGTTCGTAATCGCGGCTCCATAGCTTCATTGCCTCCCGGTCATGCAGTATGCGTCCGTTCATGGGGTCTATCTGCAAAGAACGGCCTGCCCGCTGGGAGATATTCCCTAATTGCATAAGCAGCGTACTCTTGTGGCCGGAGACGATGTCGGCGTTCAACGTTTCTCCCTTCCGGATTCCGTCGAAGAAATTATTGATATGGAGAGCGTCGAGGCTTTCCGCCGGATTCATCAGGTTGCGGGGGTCGATTGCAACGGCGCTGTTTTGCTCCTTAACCAGTTTGTTGTCCAGGCCGAAAATCTTGTAGCTGTCGTTTCCCATTACCAGGAGGCTGCCCGTTTCGCCGTAGAACATACATCCCGCCGAACAGCCTTCTACCGTCCGTCCGTTGCAACTGCGTCCTTCCCACGTCATGGAAAGTTTATCGCCAAATTCGATATTGATGACCTGCGTATCGGGCGTTTCCCAGTCGTCGTCGGCGAAGTAGCGTCCTCCGGCCGAGCAGACCCGCGTGGGATAATCCACGTCCATACCCCAGCGGAGGAGGTCGATCATGTGGGTGCCGTTGTTTAACGATTCTCCCGTGCCCCAGCGCCAGAACCAGTGCCAGTTGTAATGAACGACATTGTCCCGGTAGGCGACGCGGGGCGCCGGTCCCTGCCATAATTCCCAGTCCAACCGGCCGGGCACTGCCGTTTCCTTACCTGTTCCTATGGATTTACGGTTGTTGGTGTACCACGATTTCCCAAAATAAACCTTGCCGATTGCGCCTTCTTTCAACGCTTGTATGCCTTCCCGGACGTTTGGCCACGAACGGCGCTGATTGCCCATCTGTATAATCCGGTTATACCGGGCGGCTGCCTGAATCAATAGTTCACCTTCCGCCGGTGCATAGCTGCACGGTTTTTCCAGGTAAACATCCTTGCCTGCCTGCATCGCCATTAGCGCGGCGGGGGCGTGCCAATGGTCGGGCGTGGCGATGATGACGGCATCCACGTCCTTTGCTTCCAGTACTTTCCGGATGTCCCGTTCGCCTTTGGGTTTGTAGCCCGTTACTTCTTCTACGGAGGTTATGCACTTTGCGATGGCGTGCGAATCTACGTCGCATACGTACGTTATTTCACATCCTTCCTGTTTTGAAAAGTTTGTCGCCAGCGCCGTACCTCTTGAGTTCACGCCGATCACGGCTACTCGTATTTTATCGCCTGCTCCGGCAATATTAGCGTAATTCCCAGCACTCATGCCCGGTATAACGCCTCCGAATGAAATGGCGGCGCTTCCTAATGCCGCCTGTTTGATGAAATTGCGTCTTGTTGTCATAATACATATTTTTTATTTGCTGCAAATATTACCTTAATCCGGGGGGAAAAAATCCCAAAACACGTAACAGTATCCTCAAAAAACGTCAATATTTTTTATATTGGTTTTATACCGCCGGCGGTATTCGGCCGGCGAGAGTGAATTGTATTTCCTGAAAACGCGCGATACGTTTTTGTAGTTGTCGAATCCGGTCCGGAAAGCGATGTCGAACAGCGAATCGCCGGAGGTCAACAGCAATCGTTTGAAGGCGTCGATCCGGCAGTTTTGGATGTACTGATAGAGCGTATCCCCGGTTTCGGACTTGAATTTTTTTTCCAGTACCCTGCGGGAGAGCGGTACTTGTTTGACCAGGTCGTTTACGGAAATGGGATCTGCGTAGTTTTTGTCGATATAGGCCAGAACGTGCCGGATATGTTTGTCCGAAACGGCATATTTGTCGGTCGAGCCCCTGTTTTCGATCGTCAACGGCTCAACGACGATATTCACCGGTTCCGGGATTTCTTTGTTTATTAATT
>JAISYY010000160.1 GCA_031269635.1 Tannerella sp.
AAAAAGAAAGAAGGCCGAACCGAAGAAGAATATAATAAGTTACTTAAATGTCGCGAAGAGGTTAAGGAAAAAAGGGATAAATTAGATAAGGAATATCTGGAAAAATTTAAAAAAATCCTAACGGCAGAACAGATTATAAAATATCAAAGTGCAGACAGAGCTTTCTTTGACGAATTTGTGCGTGACCGGAAGAAATAAAGGCTCTTGTTGACGGGAGCGATATCATTTTTAGTGTTTTTGTTTAGATTTAGTTTTAGCTTTAATGGGGACGACGTGACGTCGTTCCTGTTTTTTGCGAAACGGAACATCATCAATTGACAGGATATAGTTTAACGCCTGAAACGCAGCAGCGCCCGAATTTGGATTTTTAACATGATGTACGTTAAAGCGTCATTTGTTTTGTCTTTGTTTCGTTTTTGCGGTAAGCCATTTGCGTATCGGTTCGTCGTAGTATTTCATTATTAAATAGCCGAATATGAGGTTGAAAAGGATGAGGCCGGTTACTATCGCGTATAATTTCAGGCCCGTGGGATTATATTTTGTCAGGTAATTGCCGAAAATCCATACGGTGGTTATGTGCGTCATGTACAAGGGGTATGACAAGCGTCCGATAAACAGGCAGAATTTCCGCATCCATCCTTTTATTTGCGCTCCGGCGCCTGTCGCAATGATCAGGGGGAATACGCAAATAACCAGAAAGGCTTCGGCATACCAGTCGTTTGTGCGATGGGGAAATACGAATACTCCCATCAAGAGGAGGAAAGGCAGGATAAATCCGAATTTATTTTTCCAGATAAGTTTGTATCTGAATATGAACAGTCCGGCAATGAACGAGAAACATACCCGCGGGAGTGCATCGCTCCAGGTTGGCGAATCCCATCCGTTTATCAGCCATCCGGCTTTACTGGCAGTGAACGCCAACCATGCGGCGCTTATTATTCCTAAAACAAAGAGCCATCGTTTTCCTGTCCGGCAAAGCAGAACCGCATATAAAATGTTCGCCAGGTATTCGAAAAAGAGCGACCACGCAGGTGAGTTATACGGGAACAGGGCTTTCCAGCGATAAGGCAAAAACGGCGTGGGTATCAGGAATAAAGAGCCGAGTGCGGCAAGAAAGATGAGTAACGGGCTAAAGCCTTCCGTTTTATCGACAAACGGGTCGAAAATGTAGCCTGTTAAACCGATCAATGTCCCCATGACGACCATGGGATGAAGCCGGATGAGCCGGTTTATAAAGAACTGTTTCATTCCAATCGCATGTATGCGCTTATCGTAAGCAAAACCGATGACAAACCCGGACAGGCAAAAGAAAAAGTCAACGGCCAGGAATCCGTGTCCCAAAGGATTATTTACGTAATCATCGAGATAAGTCATTTCCAGATAATGAAAAATAAGTATTACGATGGCTGCCGTACCGCGCAGTCCGTCAAGAACGTCATAATATTCTTTTTTTGCAATGGGTTGTTGTACGTTTGTCATGCGTTGTATTTTATATCAGTTGATTTTCGATTGCCATTTTCACGAGTACCATAGAGTTTTTTGCTCCGAGTTTCAAGATAAGGTTTTTACGATACGTTTTAACTGTTTCTACGCCAAGGTACAGTTTGTCAGCCATTTCCTGATTTGTATAACCGTCAACAATAAGGCGTAACAGTTCCTGCTCGCGTGCCGTAAGCCATATTGCCTGGTCTTTTTGTTTTTTGATAAGGGCATCAATTTCTTCGCAAATAAACACTTCGTCCTTCATTACCGATTCTATTCCGGTAATAATTTCTTCGGAAAGAGCGTTTTTCAGGATATAGCCGTTCGCCCCGTTTTCCATCATGCGGCGCACTACGGAATATTCGTCGTGGGTGGTGAGCGCTAATATTTTAAGTTCGGGATATTTTTTATGTATTTCGGCGCAGAAATCAATACCGTTGCCATCCGGTAATTTAATATCAAGCAGCAGGACGTCCGGTCTTTTGAACGCAAAGACTTTTCTACATTCCGATAAAGAATGAGATACTCCTGTTACGGTAGCAATGGTAGATTCGTTTATCAAAAGGCGCAATCCTTCTGTAAGCATTTTATGGTCGTCGGTTATGTGTACTGTAATCATACGCTTGTAAAATTTTATCTGTATTCTCAAATTCGATATTCACTTCCGTACCCTTTCCGGGAAAAGAATGGATGAACATTTTGCCGTTAAAGGCCGATACCCTGGTACGTATATTTCTTAATCCGGTACCGATTGTGTCTCTGTGCGGATCAAATCCGATGCCGTTGTCATGTACCGTAAGTGATACCAGTCCGTTGTCAATTATTAACTGTACGTGGATGTCTTTGGCGGCTGCATATTTTACGGCATTGTTTACCAGTTCAAAAGCGCAACGGTACAAAAGCACTTCCAGCCGCCGTTCCACCCTGTCTTCGCTGCCGTAATATTGAAAGTGTGCGTATGGAATGGCATGACAAAAATCATCAATAGAGGTTTTCAATCCGAAGCGCAGCAATGATTCCGGCATCAAGTGATGTGCAATGCGCCGCAATTCTGCAATGGCCTGATCCAACACTTCCGTTGCATTGTTAAAACGGTTTACATCCGTATGATCTAAAATGGAACTGTTGTTCATCTCGTTTAGATTTAGTTTAATAACGGAAAGCAGGCCCCCCAATCCGTCATGCAGGTCGCGTGCAAGCCGTGAACGTTCAGTGGTCTCGCCTTCCAATATCGCTTGCGTCGCGACTAACTGTTTCTCTTTTTTAAATTGTTTGATTTTTTGGGGGGTTAGCTGCTTATACCGGTAGAGTAATAGTCCGAAAGCCAGTAAAAGTGCAAATACACAGGTTATTCCCAACCCTATATATAAAAACCTTTCTTTTTCCAATGTTTTAATTCGCATCTTTAATAGCTCGATTTCATGGTTACGATCACCGGAAATATCCTTATATGCGGCGGTTTCCCGAGATGCGGTTTCTGTTTTTTGCGTATCATCAAGCGCAGTTCCATTTGTAAACGGATCCGCATGAATTTGTACATTCATGGACATTGTTAAAGTAAAAAGAAGAAATACGTATGTTATTCTTTTCATGACTCCTGTTGATTTTAAGATAAAAAAAATAATTCCGCAAAAATACAATCGTTTTTGTTTCTATTATACTTTATAATCCGATTATATTTCATAAAAAAGTATATAGAATGTTGCATTATGTTTCGGGGTTGCGTGATAAAGAGATAAACGTATGACGGTTTGGATGGGATGAAAGGACTAATCGCTGAATAAACTATGCATTACGGCAAGAGATTTTATTTCGGGAAAATCGGACAAATGGAGCCGGTAGTATTGTATGATATGGCGGATTATGGTTGAACGTTCCTGTCCGGTAAATGAATAGACGGCCATATTTTCATAATTTATCCGCAGGAGGCGTTCGAACACGATGCTTTCTTCCTTATCCAGGTAATGGTTGTGCTCCGGTATGGAATCCGTAAAGACGCCGTTCAGCAAATCGAAAAAACAACCGGTTTTGTAGGCTTTGCCATTTGGCCGGATTCCCAGGTAGAACGATAGCTGGAGTAAAAACGTGAGATGAAAATTCGCTATTCCGGCATCCGCTATCTCCAGCCATTTTATGGAGCGGCACAGGTAATCGAACAGCGACGGATTGCTTTCCCTTTCCTGTATAATGCGATAGAGCATCTCCGAAAGGAACAGTACAATCGCGTTTTTGACGGGATGACCGTGTAATTGTGAAAAAGGATAATCGGATCTTACCTCTTTTATCCGGTGTATATCTCTGTTGTTAAGATGTTCGACCTCCATGTCGAGTATGGACAGAGGCAACAGGAGGGCGTGTGAGACCTTTGCTCTTTTCCCGTGAACGTTTGAGGTCATGTACGAGACACGTCCGAAACCTTCCGTGTACATATTTATAATAATGTATTTGTCGTTGTACGGAAAGGTGCGTAATACGATTCCTTTGGTTTTATGTAACATTGTTAGCGCTTTTGCGTACAAATGTAGGGCATTATTTTCAAAAACAGCCGGTTTTTTTTGAAAAAAACAGCGGAAAAATTTGGAGTATAAACTAAAAGCAGTATCTTTGCGCTCGCAAAATGACAAAGGACATTGAGAATTACTTGAAATGTCGTTGTCAGTGCGACGGATGGCCTGTTCGTCTATCGGTTAGGACGCAAGATTTTCATTCTTGAAAGAGGGGTTCGATTCCCCTACGGGCTACAAAAAAAATTGATATTTAAAGATAAATAATTGAAGGAATAAAACAAAAAGATGGCTAATCACAAATCAGCAGAAAAAAGAGTTCGTCAGATAAAAACTCGTACGTTGCGTAATCGGTATGCTGCAAAGACCATGCGTAATGCGTTGAAGAAAATCCGTACGTCGGAAGATGGGAATGAGGTAAAGGAACTGTTCCCGAAAGTATGCTCAATGCTCGACAAGTTGGCGAAACGGAATATTATTCATAAAAACAAGGCGGGAAATCTGAAATCGAAGATTGCAAAGCGCATGAACGCGATGAGTGTTTGAATGTCGGTTCCCTTGTTGTAGATATATGAAAGCTGGACTTTTGAGGTTTGGCTTTTTTCTACTTATGGCCTGTTCGTCTATCGGTTAGGACGTGAGATTCTCATTCTCAAAAGAGGGGTTCGATTCCCCTACGGGCTACTTGAAGGAAGGTGACTGTAGAAAGTCGCCTTTTTTTGTTTTTCAACATTTTGGCAATTTTAACCTGTCAGGATTTTTCAAATACGGAAAAAATTGCGATATTTGTTAGCTTTTTTGAAAACCAAATTGATAATATAAAGAATATATGAGTGAAGAAGAATTGAAAGAAGTAAGTAATGAGTATTCATCGAAGAATATACAAGTGCTTGAAGGTTTGGAGGCTGTGCGAAAACGCCCGGCAATGTATATTGGCGATACGAGCGAAAAAGGCTTGCATCACTTAGTCTATGAAGTTGTTGATAACTCGATAGATGAGGCGCTGGCCGGTTACTGTAAAAACATAGAAGTCGTTATAAATGAAGATAATTCAATCCGTGTAGCAGATGACGGGCGAGGAATTCCGGTTGATTTTCATGAAAAAGAAGGTAAATCGGCGCTGGAAGTTGTGTTAACGGTGCTTCATGCCGGAGGTAAATTTGACAAGGGAACCTATAAGGTATCGGGAGGATTGCACGGTGTTGGCGTGTCGTGTGTGAATGCATTGTCGATACATCTGAAAGCCGAGGTTCACCGTAACGGGAAGGTTTATGTCCAGGAGTTTTCTATCGGTAAAGCGTTGGGTGATATAAAAGAAGTTGGGACGAGCGACACGACGGGAACGATCATCACCTTTAAACCGGATGCGTCCATTTTTACCGTTACGGAATATAAATATGAGATACTGGCAAACCGTATGCGTGAACTTGCATTTCTTAATGCGGGCATTTATCTTACATTGACGGATAAGCGCGTTGTTCATGAAGACGGTACGTATAAGAGAGAACGGTTCCATTCCGAAGAAGGATTGAAGGAATTTGTCCGTTATGTGGACAGGGCGAAAGAACCTCTTATTCACGATGTTATACATATTATTACGGAAAAACAGAACATTCCCGTGGAAGTGGCCATGACGTATAACACGTCGTATAACGAGAGTGTTTTCTCTTATGTGAATGATATTAATACGATAGAAGGAGGTACGCATCTTTCCGGGTTCCGTCGCGGATTGACCCGCACGTTGAAAAAATATGCAGAGGATTCGAAACTGCTTGAAAAAGCGAAGGTCGAAATACAGGGCGACGATTTCCGGGAAGGCCTTACGGCCGTTATTTCCATCAAAGTTGCGGAACCGCAGTTTGAAGGACAGACGAAGACGAAGCTTGGAAACAATGAAGTGATGGGCGCCGTTGATATGGCGGTAGGGGAGGCGCTCGGCTATTATCTGGAGGAGCATCCCAAGGAGGCGAAGATTATCGTGGACAAGGTGATCCTTGCCGCTACCGCACGTCAGGCTGCACGCAAGGCACGCGAACTGGTGCAGCGTAAATCGCCGCTTACCGGCGGTGGACTGCCCGGTAAACTGGCCGACTGTTCGTCGAAAGATGCGGCGGAATGTGAATTGTTCCTTGTCGAGGGCGATTCGGCGGGAGGTACGGCAAAGCAGGGACGCGACCGAAATTTCCAGGCGATCCTGCCGCTGCGCGGTAAGATCCTGAATGTTGAGAAAGCGATGGAGCATAAAGTGTTCGAGAGTGAAGAAATCCAGAACATCTATCGTGCGATGGGAGTTACGATCGGAACGGAAGAAGATCCGAAGGAGTTGAACCTTTCGAAGCTGCGTTATCATAAAGTAGTTATCATGACCGATGCCGATGTGGACGGAAGTCATATTGCAACATTGATATTGACATTCTTCTTCCGCCGTATGCGCGGATTGATAGAGAGAGGTTATGTTTACCTCGCTACGCCTCCGCTGTATCTCTGTAAAAAAGGTAAGGTCGAAGAATATTGCTGGACAGACCAGCAACGCCAGAAATTTATAAATACGTATGCGGGAGGAAACGAAAGCCAGGTGCATACGCAACGATATAAAGGTTTGGGCGAGATGAACGACCACCAGTTGTGGGATACGACCATGAACCCGGAAAACCGCACCTTGAAGCAGATAACGATTGATAATGCGGTTGAGGCGGATTCTACCTTTGCGATGCTTATGGGCGAAGAAGTGGCGCCACGCCGTGAGTTTATCGAAGATAATGCTACTTATGCCAATATTGATGCGTGATATCAGTTGAGAATTGAGAGTCGGGAGTGACTTTGTCACTCTTTACTTCTTGTAATATAACGGATATGTCTTCATTGCTGAATTTTCTGTATCATAAGGTTGATGACCATACGTCGGATACTTCGTACCGGAGGCCGAAGATCGGTATTTCCGCGAACCGGAAAGAAGGGATGTCCTGTATTGCAGAACCTTATTTTCAGTCGGTTATAATGGCGGGAGGCGCACCGGTGTTATTGCCCGTTACGACGGATATTCATGCGTTGGCTACGATCGTGGATACGCTTGACGGGATTATACTGTCGGGAGGCGGTGATATTAATGCATTGTATCTGGGTGAAGAGCCTGCACCTGAAGTTGAGGATACGGATCCGTATCGCGACGAGTATGACTTTTTGCTGTTGAGGCTTGCTTTTAACCGCCAATTACCCATTTTCGGCATTTGTCGCGGTCATCAGGTGATAAACGTCGCTTTTGGCGGAACGCTTTATCAGGATATTCACACCCGGTTTTCCGCGGACGCCTTGAAGCACAGTCAGGAAGAAGCCCGCCATGTCGCGACACATCCGGTTATCCTGGCGGATATTCCGTCCGGATTGAAAGTCGCTTTAAAAAGTCCTCCGCAGCAAGCAATTTCCGTTAATTCATTTCATCATCAGGCCGTAAAAGATGTTGCGCCGGAATTTATTGCTACGGCTACATCGCCGGATGGGTTGAATGAAGCGATTGAACACCCCGAATATCCGGTGTTCGGCGTTCAGTGGCATCCGGAACAAATGGCTGTTGCGGGCAATGAGATGATGCTGGATTTATTTCGTTATCATGTGGGGTTGGCGAATGTGTTTGCCAAAGCGAAACGTTTGCACGAACGTATGCTGACGATTGATTCGCACACCGACACTCCGATGCTTTTTGAAACGTTCGATCCGGGGCGTAAGGAAGGAGGGAAGGTGAATCTTCCGTTGATGGAGGAAGGGCGCCTGGATGCCGTATGTATGGTCGCATATATTCCGCAGGGAATGCGAGATGATGCATCGTTGCAAAAGGCGTACGAATATGCGCGGGAACGTCTGTCGAAGGTGATCGACCGGGCCGCTCTTTATCCGGATCGTATGGGAATAGCCCGTACGGCGGATGACTTGCGGCGTTTGAAGCGGGAGGGGAAAAAAGCTGTTTTATTGGGCGTCGAAAACGGATATGCTATCGGTAAGGATATCCGGCGTCTGGAACGTTTTAAAGAGTTAGGTGTTTCGTATATGACGCTCTGTCATAATGGCGATAATGATATTTGCGATTCGGCTGCCGGAAACGGGGAGTGGGGCGGTTTAAGTCCTTTCGGGCGGGAAGTTGTAGCGGAAATGAACCGGTTAGGTATGATGATAGATGTTTCACATGCATCCGACGATACCTTTTATGATGTTTTGAAGTATAGCGGGAAGCCTGTTATTGCTTCTCATTCTTCGTCGCGGGCGTTATGCAATCATCGCCGGAATCTTGATGATGACATGATTCGCGCATTGGCATCGCAGGGAGGCGTGGTGCAGATATGCCTGTATAAAGCGTTTATTAATGAGGATGCGGACAATGCGTCGTTAAGTGATGCGGTAAGGCATATTTGTCATATTGTTGATGTGGCGGGTATTGATCATGTGGGTATCGGCTCGGATTTTGATGGCGGCGGCGAATTGAAAGGTTGCCGTTCCGCCAATGAACTTATCCAAATAACAATGCGTTTGATTTCAGAGGGATTTGATGATGAATCTATTGCGAAGATTTGGGGGGGGAACTTGATGAGAATAGTGAATAGTGAATAACGAATAACGAATAACGAATAGTGGATGGTTGGGGGTTGATGTTTTAGAATATAAATATTTATTATAGAGATGAGTAAGTTTGTTTATTTATTTTTGGGTAGTTTGCTTTTTTTGTGTTGCAGTCAGAAGAATGCGACAAAAGGGAATGATCCGGCAGTTGAACCGGTTAACAATACAAATAAGAATCGTTCTGCGACTGTGCCGTCGTTTGATCCTGATAGTGCATATTCCTTTGTAGCTAAGCAGGTCGCCTTTGGTCCGCGTGTTCCGAATACGCCGGCGCATAAAGCCTGCGCCGGCTATCTGGCGTCCGAACTCGAACGCCACGGCGCGGAGGTATATGTGCAGGAAGCCGTTCTTACCGCTTATAATGGAGACAAACTGCAGGCAAAAAATATAATAGGAACATTTAACCCGGATAGTAAAAAACGTATTCTTTTGTTTGCCCATTGGGATTCGCGACCGTATTCGGACCAGGATGCTGACGAAGCGAATAATCGTAAACCGCTTGACGGCGCTGACGATGGCGCCAGCGGTGTGGGCGTTTTGTTGGAGATAGCCCGCCGGATCGGTTCTTTTAAGATGGATACGGGCATTGATATCCTGTTTTTCGATGCGGAAGATTACGGAACGCCTGAGTTTGTGAAAGAATATAAGGAAAATACATGGTGCCTGGGGTCGCAGTTCTGGGCTAAAAACCCGCATGTTCCCGGCTATAAGGCGGATTTCGGTATCTTGTTGGATATGGTAGGGCATAAAGACGCTACTTTTTATAAGGAAGCCGGTTCAATGTATTATGCAGCTCCTGTTGTGGAGCGGGTTTGGAGTACGGCCAGGGACTTGGGGTACGGTAAATATTTTATCAATGCGAAAGGAGGCAGTGTGACGGACGATCATCTGTATGTTATTTCCGGCCGCAACATTCCCTGTATTGATATTATTTACCTGAAGCCTGATGCACCGCATGGATTCGGTATGCATTGGCATAC
>JAISYY010000167.1 GCA_031269635.1 Tannerella sp.
ATAAACATGCCGAAGCGGTCGTGCGTCCACCAGGCCATGCGTTTTTCCTTCTGTTCTTTCGTCTCTTTCGCCCATGACGGCGTTTCCTGAGCTTTTACGAGGGAAGGCATACTCAATGCCACTCCCAATACAAATAAAATAACATTTCTTCTCATAGTATTTATACGTTTTATTATATGATGCTACAAAAATACATAAAAATATCAACATGAAGGCCTTTTTGATAAAAGTAATTGAAAATATGAGCAAATCGGTCATACTGTTCACGTATTGTTAACATAGAACAAGCCGGCGTGAACCCGGTATAAATTCTTTCCTTTTCGCGTTAAGCATTATATTTTTCGTGTTAGACGGAAGGCAAGCGGGATATAATCAATTTTTTTGTGACTTTTGTGTTGATTTATGAGCGAGAAAAGAGAAGTGAGAAGGGAAGGACAAAAGCAATATGCGGTAATGTCAGCGGAAACGGGGCCGGTCGGGGTGTCGGAACGTTATATGATTTTGGATGTTTTAAGGGGAATTGCTTTGCTGGGGATTTGTCTGGCTAATTTCCCGGAGTTTTCGTTATATACTTTCCAAAAGGAAGACGTGACGGAAGCCATGCCGACTGCGGGCGTTGACCGTATCATAAAATATTTGCAGTATATTTTTATTGACGGGAAGTTTTATAGCCTGTTTTCCCTTCTGTTCGGTATAGGCTTTGCCGTTATCATGTCCAATCTGTCGAAAAAAGGCGTGACGGGTTATTGGATTTTCTACCGGCGAATGGTTATCCTGATGGTAATCGGCTTTTTGCACCTGATGTTTTTATGGAGCGGCGACATACTGCTTTTGTATGCGTTGACAGGCATGTTGCTCCCGTTGTTCGGGAATACATCCGGCAGGAAGCTGATTGTCTTTTCGGCGGTGCTGATCTTTTTTCCTGTCGTCCTGGATACGTTGAAAGTAATCTGCCGTTTCGATCCGGCCGTTCCCGTTATAAAAGCGACACAGTATTTCAATCTGAAAAGCGGTATAACGGATGATAATTTCGGCACGTGGTTGCGGGATGGCGAAAGTTATACCGACATGCTGAAGTTCACGTTATCGGGGGCGTTTATCCGGTGCCGGGAATTTATAGACGGGCATCGTATTTTTAAAGTATTGGGATTGTTTCTGTTGGGGCTGTATATAGGACGGAACAGGATATACGCCGGTCTGGACGATTATAAGGCTTTGTTGAAAAAGCTCCGGCTGTACGGATTCCTTGTCGGGTTGCCCGTATCCTGTTTTTATGCGTGGAGCGCTTTGAATCAAAATCCGCTGGGATTGATCGGCCGTTCGGCGGCTTATGCGCTGAGCGTCGTTCCCATGAGCCTGGCTTATGCAGCCTCCATCTGCCTGTGGTACATGAAAAATAAGGAATTGCCGTTCTTCCGGCTGGCGGCGGCGCCGGGAAGGATGGCGCTTACAAATTATATCGGGCAGTCGGCCTTCGGCATGATGATCTTCTATGGAATAGGATTTGGGTTAGGCGCCACAATGGGACTGGTGTATGTCGAACTTGTCGCGCTGGGCGTGTTCCTTTTGCAGGCGCTATGCAGTTATGCCTGGCTGAAACGGTTCCGGTTCGGGCCGCTTGAATGGCTCTGGCGTATGCTTACGTATAGGAAGCGATTGAAGTTAATGAGGTAAATAGAAATTAATCAGATAAAACAACGAGCGAAAAAAACAATGAAACAATTAATCGGTAATACCTTTTTTGAAGGCGAGAGACCTTTGTTTGCGACGAATGATATCCGGCTTGAGAACGTCCGGTTCTATCCCGGAGAATCGGCCGTTAAAGAATGTAACAATGTGGAAGCGTATAAATGTGAGTTTATGAGCAAATATCCTTTCTGGCACAACGACAACACCTTGATTGAAGAATGTCGCTTTACGGTCTACAGCCGGGCGGCTATCTGGTATTCGAAACATATCTGCATGATGAATACGCTTGTGGAGGCGCCTAAAATGTTCCGCGAAATAGACGGGTTGTACCTTGAGAATGTAAAGTTCACGAGCGCGGCCGAATGTTGCTGGAACTGCCGTAACCTCGAACTGTGCAACGTGGAAGTGAAATGCGGGGATTATATTTTTATGAACGGCTCAAACATTGAAATCGACGGCTTCGACCTGCAAGGGAATTATTCTTTCCAGGATGCCAAAAACGTCGTTATACGCAATGCCCGCCTGGATTCGAAAGACGCCTTCTGGAATTCGGAAAATATCACCGTTTACGATTCCGTTATCGACGGGGAATATTTGGGATGGCATTCCAGGAACCTGCATCTCATAAACTGTAAGATATCGGGCACGCAACCCCTCTGTTACGCAAAAAACCTGGTGATGGAAAACTGCACGATGACGCCCGACGCTGATTTGTGCTTTGAATACAGCACCCTTCATGCGGAAATCAACAGCCCCGTGACCAGCATTAAAAATCCGAATACGGGCTATATTTCCGTCGAAAGCGTGGGTGAAATCATCCTTGACGGGAACTGCCGGAATCCCGGAACCTGTAAGATTGAAGTAACGAAGAAAACCTGTACGGCCTGATGAAATATAATTTTGATGAAATAATACCGCGCCGTAACAGCCGGTCGTATAAATGGGATTCGGCCGAAGACCCGGATGTATTGCCGATGTGGGTGGCCGATATGGATTTCCGTACGGCGCCGTGCGTTCTGGAGGCGCTGGAGCGGAGGGTGCGGCATGGGATTTTCGGTTATACGAAAGCGCCCGGCGCTTACTACGATGCGGTAACGGGATGGTTCGAACGGCGGCACGGGTTCTGTTTCCGGCGGGAGTGGGTACTGTTCACGACCGGGGTCGTGCCCGCCCTGTCGGCTGTGATTAAGGCGCTCGCCGCTCCCGGCGACAGGGTGATTGTTCAGCCGCCGGTCTATAACTGTTTCTTTTCTTCCATCCGGAATAACCAATGTGAAACCGTCTCGAACGATTTAAAATATGAAGGCGGGACATACCGTATCGACTTTGACGACCTGGAGGAAAAAGCGTCCGACCCGAAAGCGAAACTCATGCTGCTTTGTAACCCGCATAACCCGGCAGGCCGGGTATGGACGAGGGACGAATTGACGAAAATCGGGAATATCTGCCTGCGCAATGATGTGACGGTCGTTTCCGACGAGATTCATTGCGATTTGGCGTATCCGGGACATACGTTTGTCCCCTTTGCCTCAATTGATGAGAAATTCCTCCGCCGGTCGGTGACCTGTACGGCGCCAAGCAAAACGTTCAACCTCGCAGGTCTTCAGGTCGCCAACATCCTGGCCGCCGACGATGCGATGCGCCAAAAGATAGACAGGGCGCTCAACGTAAATGAAGTCTGTGAGATAAACCCCTTTGCGATAGAAGCGCTCATCGCCGCCTACAATGAAGGCGAAGAGTGGCTGGAAGCATTGAAACGCTATTTGTACGATAATTATACCTGCCTGAAACGGTTTTTCGCACAACATTTCCCCCGGTTTACCGTCCTGCCGCTCGAGGCGACTTACCTGGTCTGGATAGACTGCGCTTCGCTCGGACTGCCGTCGGCGAAGATTGCGGAAATATTGTTCGAAAAAGAAAAGCTATGGATAAACGAAGGCGCGATGTACGGGGCGGCGGGAGAGGGATTTATCCGGTTGAACATCGCCTGTCCGCGCACCCTCCTTATGCAGGGGTTGAACAGGATTAAAAACACATTCGGATAATGGAAAAATTACGGGACACCGCCGGGGCGAATAAATTAGCCGTCATAATCGCCTATTTTCTTATTTATGTAGTCTGGGGTTCGACGTACTATTTTATCGGCGTGGCCATCAAGGGACTGCCCCCGTTTCTCATGGGAGCGTTCCGTTTCACGGCGGCCGGGCTGCTCCTTCTCACCTGGCGTTATTTGCAGGGGGAGCCTGTGTTCCGGCGGAGCCTGATCCGTAAATCCGCGGTAAGCGGAATCGTATTGCTTTTCATTGATATGGCGGTTGTGATGCTCGCGCAGCGATACCTCAGCAGCAGTCTGGTGGCGATCATCGCCTCGTCGACAGCGATCTGGATTATGGCGTTTGATGCGCCGATGTGGAAGAAGAATTTCCGTAACCCGCCGGTTATCATTGGCCTTATGGTCGGTTTTCTAGGCGTAATGATGCTTTACATCGAACAGTTACATCCCGCCGACATAGGCGTACACAGCGAGTATGGCGTCCTGATACTTATATTCGGCTGCATCTCCTGGTCGCTGGGTACGCTGTACGCCAAATACCGTTCGTCGGGCGAGGAAGACGTTAACGCCTTTGCCGGATCAGCCTGGCAGATGATTTTTGCCGGCGCCGCGTTCTGGGTCGTTTCGTTTATCAACGGCGATGCGTTCAACACCGATCTGGCGACCGTCCCGTCGTACGCCTGGTTATCGCTGGCCTACCTGATCGTTTTCGGCTCCATACTTGCCTATTCGGCCTATATCTGGCTACTCAAAATCCGCTCCGCCACCGAGGTCGGCACACATGCCTACGTGAACCCGTTCATAGCCGTTTTTATCGGGATGTATTTCGGAAAAGAACATGTCACATACATCCAGATGGCCGGGCTGATCATCATTCTGCTTAGCGTCCTGCTGATAAGCCGGCGACCCCGCTAAAACTCCGTTTTCACTCTCAACTCTCCACTGAAAAAGTCCGGCAGGCCACCTCCTCGCCGTTAAAGGCGACGCCCAGCAGTCTGACTTCGCGGTCGAGGTATTTTTCGAAATATTTGCGGTCGCGAATTTGCGTTATGGCTTCGTTGAGGAGGCTCTCCAGCGGTTTGCCGGAACCGTATTTCAACTCCGCAACGACAACCGTTCCGGCCTGTTCCCACACGGCGTCGATGCGGCCGCGGTTGGT
>JAISYY010000182.1 GCA_031269635.1 Tannerella sp.
CCGAAAACCTGCAGTCAAGGCAAGTTTTATTCAGTCATTGAGGCACATAAAATAGTTGAAAACAGGGAAAAGGGTTTAATTCCCGAAGCGCTTTTAAATGACATAAATGACATAAATGCAGATGATAATCCGGTTATTTTGGGATATAGTATAAAATATTAAGCGGTTAATTAAAATGGCATTGCGTGGATATCTTTCCCTGATTTAGGTTGACTCTAATTACTACTTATTACTGTTATTAGTTTACTTTATTGAAAAAATAAATATAAAACGATACAAATTTCACGGCGAATGGAACTATATTATTCGACCAAATTGAGAAGGTTATTTATTGATACTTCCTATGTTGAAGCAGTTTTTAGAAAATGAATAATTGTCTGTCCGAACTTTCAAAGTCAAACAGCAAATTTCCGGCTTCTTCCGTCCCATTCTTAATATCTTATCTTCAGTATTTTAACCGAGTAAGCCGGCATACATTCCTGGTAAGGGCATGCGCGTGTAAGAGAGCAGATCGTTTCTTCTCCGGAAAGAAGTTCTTTTGCTTTTGACGCGGTATTATCCGGGATATTTAAGACATCAAAAGCGTTTTTGGGTATGATTGTGCGAAAATGATGTTCTCTGTTATCGAAGTTGATAAAGACGATGATCAGCTCGTTTTCATACTTGCGGAGGTAAGCCGACATTCGTTCCGACGGAAAATAAGGATTGTCTTTGTTGCAATAAGCCAATCCGTAAAAATGACCCAGGGAAAACGCCTTTTCGTTCTTTGTCAACGTAAGGATTTTCCTGTATGATTCCCTTATCCGGCGTTGTTCGCCGCTAAGTTTGCCGCCATCAAACCGACCGCCGTTCGCCCAGTCGCGTACGCTTTTCATGCTCCAGTAATCGAATATGGACGTTCTTCCGTCGAGACCGCTGAATCCTTCGTCGTCCATGCCTTTTTCGCCCAGTTCCTGCCCGTTATATATCATGACAGGATTGACGCCAAGCAATGCAAGAAACGTCAACCCGGGTATTCCCGCCTGTGCACTGCCGGCGAAGAAATCGGACGCAATTCGTTGTTCGTCGTGGTTTTCAATAAAAAACAGCATGTGATCCTTCACAGGTTCTATTGCCTGCCAGCAGGCCGTTATATCGCTACTGGGGGCTTCCCGGCGGATTATCCTGCGCAACGTGTCGTACATGCCCACTTTGTCATACAGATAGTCGAATTTGCCTGTATATATATATGTATAGTAAAGTTCGGGGTTGTATATTTCTGCAACGAACGTTACCTTTTTACGGCTTTTAACGCGGGGGATCGCCCAGTTCCAAAACTCAACGGGAACCATTTCCGCCATATCGCAACGGAATCCGTCGATATCGTGTCCTGTCCAGAACAGGAGTATATCCAGCATCTTGTACCAGGTGCCGGGTATCGGCGAGAAATGTTTGGTTCCCCCGTTGCTATAATCGACGCCGTAGTTCAGTTTTATAGTTTCATACCAGTCGTTTTTCCCGGGCGTCGCATTGAAACAGTCGTTTCCCGTCACTTTTGCAGGAAATTCGCTGTACTCGAAACCATCTTCCTGCGCCCCGAAATGCAATTCCAGGCGATGTCCGGGTATATAATAGAAATTGTTCGTACCGGAGAACGCCAGATCCGTACGGTCATGCTGCCCCAGGTCGTCGATATAAGCGGGTTTCATCAAAGAATGGTAACTGCGTGCAACATGATTGGGGACAAAATCAATGATGACTTTCATTCCCGCATCGTGCGTACGCCTTACAAGTTGCCTGAACTCGTTCATCCTGTTCGGGATATTTTCCGCCAGATCCGGATCTACATCATAATAATCTTTGACGGCATACGGCGAACCGGCTTTTCCTTTCACAATGGCGCGGTGGTCTTTGGGAATTCCGTATGCCGTATAGTCGGTGCAGGTGGAATGGGCGATCACGCCGGTATACCAGATATGCGTTATGCCTAACTCCCGGATGCTTTCGAGCGCTCTTGTCGTGTATGAATTGAATTTGCCGCACCCGTTTTCTCCTATGCTGCCGTTCTTTACGGGGTTGTCAGTGTAATTCCCGAATAACCGCGGGAACGTTTGATAGATGATGTGTTTGTTTGTTTTCATTATTTATTGTCTGAGTTAAAGAGATAATCTGTTTGCCGATTTAGCCGAAAAGCTTTTGATAAGTCTGGCAATCGGCTTGTTATTCAGAAATTCGTCGAAAGCATGAACGGCGGCATCATATCCGACCTGAACGATCAGTTCCACATTTTTCAGGTCAAACATTTTGTATTTCCCAAATTCGTTTGTTTCGACGAGTATGTCGCACAGTTCGCGATCTTGTTCCGTATTCGACCGGAACAGATAGTGATACGACCTTTCGGCAATCCCGAGAATGTTTTTATTGTATTTATCGGGCACGACAGGGCTTACGTTCGAGCCGATCACAGCGTCACACTTATCCCGGATGATAGAGACGGGGAAGTTGTGAAACAATCCTCCGTCGACGTAACAGGCGCCGTCGATAATGACCGGGTTAAACAGGATAGGAACGCTGCAGGAAGCCGTGATCACGTCCGCAACAGGGCCTTTGCCGAAAGCGTGCGCTTTGCCGTAATCGAGGTTTGTCGTCATGACGATCATCGGGATTTGCAGGTCTTCGATTTTTTCCGCACGCACTATCTTTTTTATATAGTTATGAAATTTACTGCTGTCAAACAATCCCATCCTCGGGAACTGCACGGATGCAAATTCGGAAAATTCACGTCCTGTAAACAGCGACATGATTTCACCCGAAGTATACCCGTCGGCATACAACGCACCCATAAGGGCGCCTGCGCTTGTCCCTACAATTACGTCAGGACGCAGGCCACATTCTTCCAGGAGCTTGAATACGCCTATGTGTGCAAAGCCTCTTGCCCCGCCGCCACTTAACGCAAGTCCCAGTTTATATTTTTTATTTTCCTGTTTATATGCCATACGATACAGTAATAATTGAACAAATGTATGATTTATTATTAATAAAAACAACATTCTTTTTACCTTTGTGCAAAATTTACATGTTATGAGTATAGAAAAAAAATTACCGGAAGCGGTTTCTGCCGCTGTTAAAGAGTTATATAACGTTGAGGCGGAACAGGTTTCGCTGCAGAAAACCAGGAAAGAATTTAAGGGACACCTGACGCTTGTTGTTTTCCCCTTTTTGAGAGCATCCCGGAAATCGCCCGAACTGACGGCGCAGGAAATCGGAACGTACCTGGTTTCAAACAACCCGGAACTGGTCGCCGGCTTTAATGTCATAAAGGGGTTTCTTAACCTGACGGTCGGAAGCGTCTGCTGGCTGGAGGCTCTCAATCAAATTCACGCATGCCCGGAGTTCGGGCGTAAGGAAGCAACCGGACAGGCCCCGTTAGTGATGATTGAATATTCGTCTCCCAATACCAACAAACCGCTTCACCTGGGGCATATACGTAACAACCTGCTTGGATACAGTCTGTCCGAAATAATGAAAGCGAACGGGTACAGGGTGGTCAAGACGAATATTGTGAACGACCGCGGGATACATATTTGCAAGTCCATGCTGGCCTGGCAGAAATGGGGCGAGGGCGTGACGCCCGAATCTTCCGGAAAAAAAGGCGACCATCTGGTCGGGGATTTTTATGTGCTTTTCGATAAACGCTATAAGGAGGAATTGAAAAAATTGCAGTCTGGAGGATTGAACGAGGAGGAAGCCGAGGCCGCCTCTTCGCTGATGGCCGAAGCGCGTGAGATGCTTCGCCGCTGGGAAGCCGGCGACGAAGCGGTAAGGTCGCTCTGGAAGAGGATGAACAGTTGGGTTTATGCCGGTTTTGACGAGACGTACAAGCGTCTTGGCGTTGACTTCGACCGGATATATTACGAATCGGAAACGTATCTCGAAGGCAGGCAAACCGTGCTGGAAGGATTGGAAAGGGGCCTGTTTTACCGCCGCGACGACGGCTCCGTATGGGCCGACCTTACCGGCGACGGCCTGGATGAAAAATTGCTTCTCCGTTCCGACGGCACTTCCGTTTACATGACGCAGGACATCGGGACGGCCAAGTTGCGTTTCGACGATTATCCGATCGACCGGATGATTTATGTCGTGGGGAATGAACAGAATTATCATTTCCAGGCGCTTTCCGTCTTGCTCGACAGGTTGGGATTTGACTTTGGGAAGGGCCTTGTTCATTTTTCGTACGGGATGGTCGAACTGCCCGAAGGCAAGATGAAAAGCCGGGAGGGGACTGTCGTCGACGCCGATGACCTGATGGACGAAATGATTGCCACAGCCCGTGATATTTCCGATGAACTGGGCAAGCTGGACGGCCTGACGGCGGAGGATGCCGCAAACATAATCCGTGTCATCGGGCTTGGTTCGCTGAAATATTTCATACTCAAAGTCGATCCGCGCAAAAATATGACTTTCAACCCGAAAGAATCCGTTGATTTCAACGGGAACACAGGCTCCTTCATCCAATATACGTATGCGCGTATACGTTCGGTATTACGCAAGGTTGCAGAACTGAATATAAATTTGCCGGACAGCCTGTCGCCGGACACTCCCGTAACGGAAAAGGAAGAAACGATCATACAACTGCTGGCGGACTATCCTGCCGTCGTGAAAGAGGCCGGCGATACGTACAGCCCTTCCTGCATCGCCAATTATATCTATGAACTTGTCCGTGAATTTAACCGGTTTTATCACGATTATTCCATATTGCACGAAGAGAATGAGGCGGTGAAGCGCTTGCGGATCGTATTGTCCGAAAATGTGGCGAAAGTAATACGTTCCGGCATGTCGCTTCTGGGGATAGAAGTGCCGGAACGGATGTAAGTATTTGTAATC
>JAISYY010000230.1 GCA_031269635.1 Tannerella sp.
ACAAACCAAGATCGACATGACTGTTCCATGTACCGTCGCGGTTTGAAAAAAAATCACTTATAACAGGATTACAGCTTAACGTAGCCAGTGTTAACGGCGTGACAAACTCTTTCCCTGCAGGTGTCATCACAACTTGCACTGCCGCGCCTTTCTTTACAAACGCGCGTATCAAATAAGCGGCTTTGTACGCTGCAATACTCCCCGTTATACCTAAAATAATATTTTTCCCTCTCAACATATCCCAATATCTCATCAAATTTCATCTTTCAGACGAAACTGGATCTCTGTAAGTTTCTGTTTCGTATTAAGCGGAAAATCTCCCTTCATTATCCAGCCGTAATAACCTTGATCTTTTCTGAGTACATCCTTGACTAACTGCCCTTTATATTTACCAAAATTAATAACTTCATTTCCGTTTTCGTCATAAATCATCCGTCCGGCAAAATCTACATTATTATTGAAACTGGAAAATTCGGAAAGCACATTAACATCATTCCCCAATTCGGGATAACGATCCAATTGTGACATAAGCACCTCGTAAGTAGCCTTTACATCACTTTCGGCGCTATGCGCACCCGTCAGTTCCTTACCGCAATAAAACTTATATGCAGCTATCAGATTTCGCGGCTCCATTTTGTGAAAGATCGTCTGTATATCAATGAATTTACGTTTGTTCAAATCTATATTAACGTCTGCACGCAGAAATTCCTCCGCCAGCATCGGGATATCAAACCGGTTTGAATTAAATCCGGCCAGGTCACAACCTTCTATTTGTGCCGCAAGCGACTTCGCAATTTCCTTGAATACCGGGCAGTCTTTCACATCTTCGTCCGTAATGCCATGAATGGCGGTAGCCTGTTCCGGTATATGCATCTGAGGATTTATACGCCGCGTCTTGCGTTCTTCACCGCCGCCGGGTTTAATTTTAAAATACGAGATTTCAACAATACGATCTTTTGTAATATTTATTCCTGTCGTCTCCAAATCAAAGAATACAAGAGGATTTTTTAAATTAAGTTGCATTATACTGTCCCTCCTAATCATTCAACATCATAGGCATAAGCAACATAAGCAAATCCTCGTTTTCTTCGTTTTCCGTAGGAACGATAACGCCTGCGCGTGCAGGGTCTGCTAATTGAAGGACTACATTTTCCGATGATATGTTTGTAAGAATATCTATCAGATTAGAAGCTTTAAATCCTATATTCAACGGCGTTTCCGTATATTGACAGACGATTCTTTCCTCTGCCGAAGTTGAGAAATCTATATCATGAGCCGATACAATCATTTCATTTTCCGACAGTTGCACTTTTATAAGCCCGCTTGCCTGGCTGGAAAAGACCGACACGCGTTTCAATGCCATAAGGAAAGACAGGCGGTCGATCGTTACCCTGTTCGGATTTTCGGAAGGTATAACCGCATCATAATTCGGATAACGGCCTTCTATCAGGCGACATACCATTTTGAAAGCAGGCATTTCGACGTAGGCATTGTTCTCATCAAAGACAAGGGTCACCGCATTTGTATCTTTAGCAAGCAGGTTCTTTAGAATGTTTGCCGGTTTTTTCGGCAAAATAAAAGAAGCGCGTTCTTTTGACTGAACAGACAAGTTGCGCAAACGCACCAATTTGTGGCCGTCGGAGGCGACAAATGTCATGCTGCCTGTCAGAATGTCAAAATACACTCCGTTCATTACCGGACGGAGTTCATCATCAGCCGTAGCAAATAAAGCGCGGTTAATACCGTTCAGTAGGATCTGCGATTCGAGTTTCAGGCTTATCGCATTATCCTTCAGGGGTCTTTGTTGAGGATATGTATCTCCTCTTTGTCCCGGCAGGTTGAACTTCCCGTTTTCATAATCAACATTGATGATCATGTTATCATCGTTGATATCAAACGTCAAGGGCTGTTCCGGCAATTCTTTCAAAGGATCAAGCAGCCGTTTAGCATCTATTGCAAACAAACCTGATCCGGCCGAACTTACAACATCGACAGAAGTGACCAATCTCGTTTCCATATCGGAAGCCGTAATCGTCAACTTTTCTCCTTCAAGGTCAAAAAGGAAACTGTCCAAAATAGGCAATGTGTTTTTTGAAGCAATGACTTTACTTATTGACTGCAAAGCAGACAGTAAAGCCGAACTGGATACATTAAATTTCATACGTTTATCTATTCTTAATGGTTAATAATTATCTGAAAACAACGAACAAAAATAATCATTTTTTTTATTCTACCATATTTTTCTTCAGGTAAAAACAAAAAAAACTCTTTTCCGTCGAGGAAAAGAGTTTAGTATAATCATATTACCTGCAAAATCTTATTTCTTGAAATAATCTTTTACTCCATCATTCGGAATCATTTCTTCCTGAAAAACGTATGCTCCCGTTTTGGGTGATTTCACCATCTTAATCACTTTCGAATAAGTACGTCCTTCTCCGGTCTTAAATGTTGCAACTGCCTTTTTTGCCATGGTCTAAATCTCCTATTATTATTTTATTTCTTTATGTACAGTCATTTTCTTTAATATGGGGTTATATTTCTTAAGCTCAAGACGTTGTGTCGTGTTCTTACGGTTTTTGGTCGTAACGTAGCGGGACGTTCCCGGCATACCGCTTCCTTTGTGTTCCGTACATTCAAGAATAACCTGTATTCTGTTTCCTTTTACTTTTTTTGCCATGTTCTACTCCTCCAACATTATGAATTTAAATAACCTTTTTCGGCAGCCTGTTTCAACGCCGCATCTAACCCTATTTTATTTATCAGTCGCAATCCTGCAGCCGATATGGTAAGGTTTTTCCAACAATCCTGTTCAACCCAGTAAAACTTCTTTGTGAAAAGATTTACATTAAATTTACGTTTTGTACGCACATTCGAATGAGCTACATTGTTCCCGGATTGAGCCTTCTTCCCTGTAATTTGACAAATCTTAGACATTGTATTTTATATTTTCTAATTGTTTCTATTATTTTTGAGGGCGCAAAGATACGGTTTATTTTATTTAATCCAAAAATTTACGGCAAAAATAACACAAAACATTATCATTTTGTGCGCAAGATGAGACTCGAACTCACACACCGTTACCGGCACTACCCCCTCAAAGTAGCGTGTCTACCAATTTCACCACCTGCGCATATTCACCGAATCGACAAATAAGTGCCCGGAACAGGACTCGAACCTGCACGGCTATAACCCCACTCGCACCTGAAACGAGCGCGTCTACCAATTCCGCCACCCGGGCATTTTATTCATCAAGAAAAAAGGCGACCTCTGCCGCACTTATACTATATTCTTTCGAGCGGAAGACGGGACTCGAACCCGCGACCCTAACCTTGGCAAGGTTATGCTCTACCAACTGAGCTACTTCCGCAACGTTTAATATAAATTTGCGGGTGCAAAG
>JAISYY010000251.1 GCA_031269635.1 Tannerella sp.
AAAATGTTCGAACCCTTTTAAGGACGTAAATGTGAAAGAAGAGCCATCTATTTGCTTTACGTTGTTCGCTTCCTCCTTGCTGATCACCCCATCCTTATCCGTATCGAAGTTTTTCAGTAGAAAATCATAAAATTCCTCATCCGGAAAATCCTCCTGAGGTATCGCCGGAATTTCCGGAATTTCCGGAATCACTTCGTTTTTATTGCATCCCGCCATTGTCAACAGAATTAATAATGTCATTAAAAATATTCTTGTTTTCATAATTAATAATTTAGTTAAGTTTCAATTTTTCAATTGCAAATATACAAGTATTATTATGTAAAGTCAAGTATAGTTTATATATTTACGTTTTTTTTTTTTTTGTTTATGGTTTTTAATGACTATAAAAATATTTACTTTTGCAGAAGAACGATATCTTTGTAACCGGAATCATTTGAATAAATTAGTAGATACGTTTAAATCAACAGCGTCTAAATATAATGGAAGAAAGAAGAAAGAGAAGAACAAAGCGTGACATAGAGGAAAGTTTAAACAAAGCCCTCATACAATTGGTGAAAGAATCCGGCTTTCAAAACCTTACGGTCATGGATATTGTGCGGAAGGCGAACATAGAGCCGGTCGTGTTTTATAACAGGTATAATGATCTGAATGAATTTATTGATGAATTTGTGAAGAAATACGACTACTGGTTTAGCGATATTGTCAAAGAGTGCGGGGACATTCGGGATGATAGAAAACTGTATGTCGCTATTATGGAAAACTTGTTTCGTTCCCTGAAAGAGAACCGGCTGATGCAACAGTTATTGAAATGGGAACTCTCCTCCGACAACGATATCACGCGGCGAACTGTCGGATTAAGAGAGTTTCATACCATTCCGCCGGTAAACAAATACAAAGAAATGTTCGCCGGTTCACCCGTTGCGATTGATGCGGTTTCCGCGCTGATTATCGGCGGAATATATTATCTTGTTTTACACGCCGGCATGTCTACGTTTGCGGACATAGATATAAATACGGAAGACGGAAGCAAAAAAATAAGTGATGCAATCGCATATTTGGGAGATGTTTTTTTCTCCGATGCATCATCTGTTAATTCCGGAATGTTGGAAATGGCGGAACAGATGAAAAAAGACGGTATGAAAATAACGTCTATTGCGAAATATACAGGTCTCCCGATAGATGTTATACAAAATCTGTACAGGTAAAACATTTTTTCCCGGATTGCTTCGGGCTGCACCCTTGCAGTGACGGAGGCCGGTTGAAAAAATCAACTGCCTCCCCGGAGGATTGCGTTGTATCGTTCGTTGTCGTTTATGATGCGTAATGCTTCCAGGTAGCTGTCATTTTTTTCATTTATTATCTGAAAGTATTCACTCATATCAAACAGGTTCTGCGCTATAAGCGCTTTCAGTTGGAGTGATATAAGTTCTTTGGATTTATTAAACTGTTCTTCGTTAAACTCAATTTTTTCTTCTTCCGCCATGGCAAGGAGTTCCTGCAGCAAACTGTCCGTTACAGCGAATTTTTTCTTGTAAATTTTTATTTTAGAATATATTTTAGTCAGTCCGGCGCGATTTTTATCCATATAGTTCATTGCCACGCGGTTCATTACTCCGTATCGGATTAATTTGGAATGATATTCCGTGTAACGTGTGGAATCTACCGGGATAAATACGTCGGGCATGATGCCTCCGCCGCCGTAAACCGTTCTTTTGGATGTGAGCGTGTTATATTTCAGGGAATCGGGGAAATGGATGCTGTCGGCGGACATCAGTTCTCCTTTGTTGTAACGGTCTGCCATATTGTTGTTGTAGGCTTCGATATTACCTTTTTCGTAAGGTCTCTGGATGTTGCGTCCGGAGGGTGTATAGTATCGCGCTACGGTGAGCCTTATCATGGAACTGTCGGGGAGTGTAACGGGTCTTTGTACAAGTCCTTTGCCGAACGTGCGGCGTCCTACGATTATGCCTCTGTCCCAGTCCTGCACGGCGCCCGAAACGATTTCACTTGCCGAAGCGGAAGATTCGTCTACCAGTATGATTAATTTTCCTTTTTCAAAGACGCCTTTTTCGGTAGCGTTTGCATTCCAGCGCGGTTGCCGGTTGCCTTCCGTATAGACGATCAGTTTATCTTTGTCTAAAAACTCGTCGGAGAGTATAAAGGCCGTATTGAGGTATCCCCCGCCATTTCCCTGCAGGTCCAGGATGAGGTTTTCCATGCCTTCTTTTTTCAGTTTTATGAACGCTTTTTCAAATTCCTCGATGGTAGAAGCGGCAAAACGGTTCAGGCGCATGTATCCGGTCTTTTTGTCCGACATGTAAACGGCTTCCATGCTGTGTACGGGGATTTTATCGCGTATTATTTTAAATTCCAGCAGGCTGGGCGAGGCGCCGCGTTTTACTTTTATACGTACTTCCGTACCCTTTTTACCGCGTATTCGTTTCATCACGTCGGTGTTATTCATTTTAACACCTGCAATGAGCGTATCGTCGACCGTTATGATGCGGTCGCCTGCAATAAGTCCTACTTTTTCGGAAGGGCCTCCCGAAATTACCTGCACTACGTACAGCGTATCGGTTAGCATATTGAACTGTATGCCGATGCCGTCGAAATTAGCCTCTAACGGTTCGTTCATCCTGCGGGTTTCTTCCGCATTCGTATAGGAAGAATGGGGATCTAATTTTTCAAGCATTCCATTGATGGCATCTTCGGTTATTTTTGTACTGTTTGTTTCGTCGACGTACAGATTCGAGATGGCCGAATAGGCATTCAACAGTTTTTGTGCATTCAATTTTTCTTCGTAATGCTGTGCATTTACAAAACAGGATGCAAGTATATATACTACGATGACGGACAGGATTTTTTTCATTTTATTACGGGGATTAAGTTTGTTATATCTTTTTTATAGTGGATAAGTTCGCGTACGAGACTTGAACTTATATGTTCGTATTCGGGTTCGGAAATCAGGATGACGGTTTCTATATTTGCCAGTTTGCGGTTTATATCGGCCATAGTCCTTTCGTGTTCAAAATCGGTTAAGTTTCTGACACCGCGGAGAAGGAAGTCTGCATGAATTTCTTTTGCAAAATCTACCGTCAGCATATCATAGGATGTCACTTTAACACGTTTTTCTTCCGAATAAATTTTTTTGATCGTATCAATTCGTTCTTCCAGCGAATACAGCGTTTTCTTTTTGATATTTACGCCTATGGCGATTACGATTTCGTCGGCGAAACACAGCGCCCGTTTTACGATCGAATGATGTCCGGTCGTAAAAGGGTCGAATGTTCCCGAAAATAAAGCTTTCCGTTTCATTTTATAATCTGTTTCAGTTTGCCAAATCCTCTTCTACAACCAGATGGTCTATGATAAAATTCTGTCTTTCGGGAGTATTTTTGCCCATATAAAATTCGAGCATCTCCTTGATGAGGTCTTCTTTTTTCATTTTTACGGGGTCGAGGCGAATGTCTTTGCCGATGAAATGTCTGAACTCGTCGGGCGATATTTCGCCAAGTCCCTTGAAGCGGGTTATTTCCGGGTTTTTACCAAGTTCCTTTATGGCGGCCTGCTTTTCTTCTTCCGTATAACAGTAGTTTGTTTTTTGTTTGTTTCTTACGCGGAACAGAGGAGTTTGCAGTATATAGACGTGATTTTTCTTTATCAGGTCGGGGAAAAACTGCAGGAAGAAAGTGATCAGCAACAGGCGGATGTGCATACCGTCGACATCGGCATCTGTGGCGATGATGACCTTGTGATAGCGCAGTCCTTCCATTCCGTCTTCAATATTCAATGCTGCCTGCAGGAGGTTAAATTCTTCGTTTTCATAAATTACTTTTTTGGTAAGTCCGAAAGTGTTTAACGGCTTTCCGCGCAAGCTGAAAACGGCCTGCAGGTTGGGGTCTCTGCTTTTGGTGATGGAACCGCTTGCCGAATCTCCCTCCGTGATGAAGATAGATGATTTTTCCTTGTCGTTATTTTTGTAGTCATTCAGGTGGATGCGGCAGTCGCGGAGTTTCCGGTTGTTGATGCTTGCTTTTTTTGCGCGTTCGCGTGCGAGTTTCGTTACGCCGGCAATAGCTTTGCGTTCTTTTTCCGAATCCTGTATCTTTTTCAGCAGGATGTCCGCAGTTTCCGGATGTTTGTGCAGATAATTATCGAGTTCCTTTTTTATAAAATCACTTATGAATTTCGTGATCGACGGACCGTCGGGACCCATGTCTTTGGAGCCTAACTTTGTTTTCGTCTGGCTTTCGAAAACGGGTTCTTCCACTTTTATGCTTATGGCGGCTATGATTCCTGTGCGTATATCGGAATACTCGAAATTTTTATTGAAAAATTCCTTTACGGTGCGGCTCAGAGATTCGCGAAAAGCCGTGAGGTGCGTTCCTCCCTGCGTCGTGTGCTGTCCGTTTACGAAGGAATAATATTCTTCCCCGTACTGGTTGCTGTGTGTGATGACCACTTCGATGTCGTCGCCCTTCATTTGTATGATGGGGTAGAGCGGTTCCGACGTCATGTTTTCGTTCAGCAGGTCGACCAGTCCGTTTTCGGAGTGGAAACTTTTGCCGTTGTAATTTATGATAAGCCCCGTGTTCAGGAAGACGTAATTTTTAATCAGGTTTTCGATAAATTCGTCTTTGTATTCGTAATTCGGGAAGATTTCGCTGTCGGGAATGAATGAAATCAGCGTACCGTTCCGCTCTTTTGTCGGGACGATTTCGGCATTGCTTATGATATTGGCTTTTTCGTATTCCACCCTTTTACATTCCTTATCCCGGAAGCTTTCGATTACGAAATAACGGCTGAGTGCGTTGACGGCTTTAATGCCGACGCCATTGAGTCCGACCGATTTTTTGAACGCTTTGCTGTCGTATTTGGCGCCGGTGTTCATTTTGCTTGATACGTCGACTACTTTCGTCAGCGGCACGCCGCGGCCGTAATCACGGACTGTGACGACGCCTTCTTTTATTTTAACGGAGATGGATTTGCCGAATCCCATCATATGTTCGTCGATGGAATTGTCCAGCACCTCCTTCAGGAGGACGTATATACCGTCGTCGGGAAAAGCGCCGTCGCCGAGTTTTCCGATATACATACCGGGGCGTCGCCGGATATGTTCGTTCCATTCGAGGGTGATTATTTCTTTGTCTTCGTAAGAGATGTCGTCGTATTGTTTTGTTTTTGAAAAATCGTCTGTCATTTTAAATTTTTTTAATGTAGGATCTTCTTGTTTTGTGATGTTCGCGTTTAAAATAATCCCATTGCGCCTGGATGGCGTTGTTGGTCTCAAGTTCGGGATTACTTTCGGCGTATACCGTGCCTAAGCGGATATATTGCGGGATAAGGTCGTTAAAGATCAGTGCGTTGACGCCTTTGTTCCGGTATTCGGAAAGTACGCCTATGAGATAGAGGTCTACAACCTTGGGTTTTGAATACAGGGCTTTAAGCAGGTAGATGAAACCGAAAGGCAGCAACGAACCTTTGGCTTTCCGCATGGCGTGCGACAGGCTCGGAAGGGTTATCCCGAAACCCGCGACGGCGTCGTCCGATTCGCGCACGACGATTGTTATGAGGTCGAGCCGCAGCATGGGGATATACATTTTTATATAATACTCAATTTGCTTTTCCGTCAGCGGCGAGAATCCGTACAGGTGAGCGTAGGCTTCGTTCAGCGTTTTAAATATTTTATTTGCGTAGGGCCATATCTCCTTCCGTTTTTTAAATTTCATGATCTTCAGGCCATATTTCTCTTTTACTATGTTTCCGATGCGCTGATGCTTTTCGGGGATGTTGTCCGGTATGTATATTTTATATTCGTTCCAGTCCTGGTCTTTTTCAAATCCCATGCGTTTCATGTGTTCCGGATAGTATGGATAATTGTAGATAGTAGCCATTGTACTCAACAGGTCAAAGCCTTCAACTAACATGCCCTCGTGGTCAAGGTCGGTGAAACCCATGGGGCCGTGCAGCGCCGTCATGCCTTTTTCCCTGGCCCATGCCGTGACGGCGTCGAACAGGGCGTCCACGACTTCGCTGTCGTCTATGAAGTCGACAAAACCGAAACGGGCATGCTGCTGTTTCCATATCCTGTTGCTTTCATGCACGATGATCCCGGCGATACGCCCGGCTATTTTTCCGTTTTTGTATGCAAGGAAATAAATCGCCTCGCAGATTTCGAATGCAGGGTTCTTGTCTTTGGACAGCGTCATCATTTCCTCATCAATGAGAGTGGGTACATGATAAGGGCTGTCTTTATAAAGTTTGATATTAAATTTGACAAAATCCCGAAGTTCTTCTTTTGTTTTTACTTCTTTAATTTCAATTTTCATTGGTAGCATCGTATTTTGGCAGCAAATATAGTAAAAATTGATTACTAAAACAAAGATAACAATAATTCTTCCATGCCGGCTTTTATTCGGTTTTGTTTGCAGGAGAAATTATTTACCAGGAGGGCAACGGCGTAGAGCCTGCCGTTTTTTGTTACGTATCCCGCATAACAACGCACCCGGCTCATGCTTCCGCTCTTGAGACGCGCCTTGCCGTGAAGCATACTTCCTTTCAGCGTGTTTCGCACCGTGCCTTCCATACCGGCGCGGGGCAGCGATTGCATAAACGTGTCCGGAGCCGCCGCTTTTGTCGCCATGTACGACAGTAGTTCGCACAGGAAAGCGGCCGTTATTTTGTCTGCGGGAGACAGCCCGCTGCCGTCGAACATCCACAGGGAAGACGTCTCCAGGCCTTTCCCTTCCCAGTATGCGTGCAGCGCCCCGGTTCCCTTTTCGAACGACGATGCGGCTTCGTCCGGTTTATATCGCCGTCCGATTGTTTTCAGGAGAGCGTCGGCATACAGGTTGTGGCTGACGTGATTTGTGATGCGTATGATCTCTTTCAGGGGCGGGGAATAGGAGGTAGTGATGATTTTCCGTTCCCGTTTTTCCCATTTTCCGTCTTGCGACAGTTTGCGGTAGCAGGTTGGCTCTCCTGCGATTTCAATGCCTTCCTGTTTCAACCTTTCCGTGACGCACTGGGCGAGGAAGAGCGCCGGTTCGGGAATGTCGCCCTGCAATTTGTATGCCGGGCGGTTTGCGGGAAGCGTGCCGTACAGGTAGCGTTCGGTGGAGTAGGGGAGACCCACGATGTAAGCGCTGTCCGTATCTGTGTCTTTAGCCGTCAGGTAGTTCCGGAAAACGATGAACGGCGACATGTCCGGTTCGCTCCGTCCGATCTCCGTCCGGCCGTCCGGTTCGCCGGTACGGAGGAAAAGCGAATAGCGGTTGTCGTATATGTTCAGGCCGTAAGATCCCTGTCCGTAGTAGCTGCCCAGGTCTTCCCGCAGCCACTTCATGGAAATGCCTTCGGTATCGAAAATACTTTCGTCGGCGACGACCGCGCCGGTTATTTTCCGTATGCCTTTGTTTTTAATGGCCGATACCCATTCGCCTATTATTTTATCGCGTCCGGTTTCCGTATCGGACGAACCAGTTGTAGGGTCGCCGCTTCCACGCAGGTAAATATTTCCGTATAAGACGTGATTTCGTATATTCCCGTCGTGCATAACAGCCGTTTCGTATCGAAAACGTTCGCCCAGTATTTCGAGGGCGGTAGCCGTCGTCACGATTTTCATCACCGATGCGGGAATCACTTCCCTTTCCGCATCATAACCGAACACCACGGAATCGCTACGGATATCCTTTATCATGACGGAAACGGACGCACTCCGCATGTATGGAGCGCTGAGGAATTTTCCCATAGCCGGGTGCGTCTGTGCTTTTCCCTGAAAAAGCAACAGCAGAAATGAAACAGCAACAAAAAACGTTCTCATGTTTTAAAAACAAATTTTATAGAAACAGACCTGAGCGTCACACATAGTAGACGGAAGACTGTATTTATTATAAAAAAACCGGAGATTTTATTACCGGCCAATGAAGTTTTAGAGGCGCCTTGTCGCGGTACTTTAAATCCGCGAACGATTTCGGATTCGAACCGGCAAAAGACCTGTACTAATCGCCCTTTATTCCGCCGCAAAGATATAACAATTTTTTGAACCGGAAAAAATCGAGAAAAATTGGCGAAATCTTTTTTTGAGGTACTATTTTGAAATTTGCAGATTTCCCGAAGAGAAAAATTTTCATAACCGCAGGTAAGCGAAGCGCAGCCTGCGGATACAACAGGCAGCCTCTCCTCTGCTGCCCGTAATGGCAGGACAGGACAAAGTTCTGCCTTTGGCTCCGCCGATTTTCAATTCAGGCAGCAGTTGGCGGTGCTTCCAGTCCCGCAGGTCTCGACCTGTGCGGTTATGAAAATTGCGTCCTTCGGGCGAACTACCGGATAATCGACAACATCAATAGCACCTCAAAAAAAGATTTAGCCAAAAAATTTCACCGTTATGGGCATTGTGTAGTCCGACAGCAATATTTTTACAATCGCTTCGCGTGCAATGGCATTCACCAGCCAGAGCTGTCCCTGTGTCTGTTCTCAAACGGATTCCGTAATATACGTTTACCTGT
>JAISYY010000352.1 GCA_031269635.1 Tannerella sp.
TTTCGTGCGTTTGCCCTGAAAAAAAAATCACAGTCCGGAACGGGAAATTGATTTTTTCCGTTACCTTTGCCAAAAAAACTAAAAGATATGATTTCAGAAAAACAGGCCGAACTGGCCAAAGTCATTACAAAATTTGCCGATTCCGGATGGAGTCTGATAGATGTCCCGGCAAAAGCCTGGCTGCAAAAGAGATTTGAAAGCGATCGCGAAGTGGTTCGAAATTTGATCGATGCAATTGAAAAAGCAGACGGAGCATGTGGAAACTGCGGATGCGAATTTGACGCGCTGTATAAAACCGTATTACAGTCCGAAGAATTGCTGCTTGCCTGAATGGGAAACGCCTTTTTATCCGAAACCGCCGGACACATGCATCAATTAAGAATTAAAAATTAAGAATTAAGAATTGGAGATTGATGAACGTTCCATAATGTATTTGACGGGTGTTGGGCCTAAGCGGGCTGAAATCCTGAGAGAGGAAGCGAATATCACTTCTTATGAGGATTTATTGTATTATTTCCCGTACAAATATGTGGATCGCAGCCGGTTTTATACGGTGAGTGAAATAAACGGCAGTATGCCTCATATTCAGTTGAAAGGGCGTATTCTTTTTTTTAATACGGTAGGAGAGGGCAGAAACCGGCGCCTTGTCGGAAAATTTACCGACGGTACGGGTACAATCGACCTGGTATGGTTTCAGGGTATTAAATATGTTGCCAATAATTATAAAACGGGACAGGAATATATTGTCTTCGGCAAACCGGCGGAGTTTGCCCGTGCGTATAATATGGTCCATCCGGAAATTGATCCTGTGGAAAACGCCTCGCAGGTGGCGAACGGACTTGTTCCTTTTTATAACACGACCGAGAAAATGAAAAAGGCGTTCCTGGCGTCGCGTGCCATACAGAATTTGCAGTTCACCCTGTTGACAAACCTGGACTGGCATATACCGGAAACGTTACCGGATCACGTCCTTTCGAGATTGAAACTGATACCGGTTTCGGAGGCGATGAAGAATATTCATTTTCCCGAATCGGCCGAGAAACTGCGTCAGGCACAGTTGCGCCTGAAATTCGACGAGCTTTTTTATATACAGTTGAACATACTTCGCACGGCTACGCTGCGGCGTAATAAGTTGCGAGGGATCATTTTCCCGGTCGTGGGGGATGTTTTTAATACATTTTACAAGGATTATCTGCCGTTTGATTTGACAAATGCGCAGAAGCGTGTTATTCGCGAGATGCGTTCGGATATGCGCAGCGGACGCCAGATGAACCGCCTGCTGCAGGGTGACGTGGGCAGCGGCAAGACGCTTGTGGCTCTCATGGCTATGCTCCTGGCGATTGATAACGGCCATCAGGCTTGTATAATGGCGCCGACGGAGATACTTGCCAACCAGCACCTCGTTACGGTAAAAGAGTTTTTGAAGGATATGAATATACGGGTGGAACTTCTTACCGGTTCCACGACGAAAAAGAAACGCAGTGCGTTGCTGCCCGACCTTGCAGCAGGCAAAATAGATATCCTTGTCGGTACGCATGCCCTGATGGAAAATAACGTCGTTTTCAAATCCATGGGACTGGCCGTTATTGACGAACAGCATCGTTTCGGCGTAGAGCAGCGTTCGAAATTATGGGTGAAGAATAAAACCCTGCCCCATATCCTGATTATGACGGCTACTCCCATCCCGCGCACACTTGCAATGACACTTTACGGCGACCTGGATGTGTCGGTCATCGACGAACTTCCGCCCGGACGCAAGCCCATTAAGACCGTTCACCGTTATGATACGAAAAGAGCGGAAGTGTTTGAATTTTTACGTTCGGAAATCAGGAAAGGGCGTCAGGTATATGTCGTATATCCGCTTATTGAAGAGAGTGAAAAACTGGATTACAGGAATCTTGAGGAGGGTTTTGAGACTTTTAAGGAAGTATTCCCGGAGTACAAGGTCTGTATGGTACATGGGAAGATGAAAGCAAAGGAAAAAGAGGCCGGGATGCAGCAATTTGTTTCGGGAGAAGTCCCTATCCTTGTTTCTACGACGGTAATTGAAGTCGGCGTGAATGTGCCGAACGCCTCGGTTATGGTCATTGAGAGCGCCGAACGCTTCGGACTTTCGCAGTTGCATCAGCTTCGCGGACGTGTAGGGCGTGGAGCCGAACAGTCGTACTGTATCCTGATCTCCTCGTATAAACTGAACCCTGAGACGCGGAAACGCCTTGAGATAATGGTAGCCAGCAATAACGGATTTGAAATTGCGGAAGCCGACCTCCGGCTGCGCGGCGCAGGCGACCTGGAAGGGACGCAGCAAAGCGGCGACGGACTTTTCCTGAAAATAGCAAACCTCGCATCCGACGGACAACTCCTCCAGCTTGCACGCGACATTGCCCGGGAAATCCTCGACGGGGATCCGCATCTGGAAAAACCCGAAAACAAACTCCTCCAGTCGCGGCTCTCCGCGCTTTTCTACCACAAAATCAACTGGGGACTTATTTCCTGAATGTGGAAATATCGTTTAAATCAATTAAGAATTAAAGCAGGATGGAACGGTTTTTCCGGCGTCCCGTCGGAACCGGAATATAATGTCGCTTGGGCTTCCCGCGAGCGCTACATATCCTGTCTCAAAAATAAAAATGCTTGAATATGCGGTTTGTTTTTGCCGGTTAGAAAAAAGTTGTATCTTTGCAGCGTGAATTTTGTCCCAAGTTTTTTATAAATGTGGGACAAAATAATTCAAAAAAATGAATGGAAAGTGTTGTAAGTCAAATAGAAACAAAGATAAAGAAAACAGGGCGAGGCAACTTGTTTTTTGCGCGTGATTTTGCGACTTTTGGCACAGGCGATGCTGTGCGGAAAGCCCTGCAAAGAATTGAAAAATCAGGGCTGATAGTTCGCGTTGCGCAGGGAATTTATTGCTACCCAAAATTCAATACGCTAAAATTTATTGCCGACAAATACAATTTGCCGACAATCGAAGAAATCGCGTGTGCAATTGCCAAGCGCGACAAAATCCGTATTGTTCCTACTGCCTCACACGCATTGAACGCGCTTGGACTTTCTACGCAAGTGCCAATGAACATTGTATTTATTACCGATGGGGCTTCCCGCCGCATAAAAGTTGGCAACGGGCGCGGAATTTTATTTAAACACACTTCCGAAATCCGCAATCTATCGTATAAATCTGATTTA
>JAISYY010000043.1 GCA_031269635.1 Tannerella sp.
CTTTGTGCAGCGTGTGACGATGTCACGACGCCGGATTTGGTTGGCAAGTGGCAGTTGAAAACAGTTGAAAAGAACGGCGTTGAAACCGCAGTGAATACCGTGTGGTATAACTTTCAGTCAGAATCTGTTTTCATGCTGCAAATCTATTTGTCGGAGCCAAACGACTATCTGCTCCTCTATGGCTTGAAAAGACAGACAAACGGCGACCTCTCTATACGGCTTGAATTCGAACCCGAACCCTGGATGGGCTGTTCGGACTGGGAAAGCAGGGAGCGGCTGTTTACAATTGAAGAGCTGAATAAAAAGAAACTGACGCTCCGCAGCGAAGACGGATATCGTTATTCGTTCATAAAATTTTAAGGGAAGAAATTTTTCAGGTGAAAGACTATTTAAATCAACTGAACGACAGTCAGCGGGAAGCCGTTTTGTACGACGGCGGGCCATCACTTGTTGTAGCAGGTGCGGGTTCGGGAAAAACGCGTGTGCTGACTTATAAGATCGCACATCTTTTGCAAAACGGTTATGAGCCTCATACCATACTGGCACTGACTTTTACGAACAAGGCCGCCCGGGAAATGAAGCAGCGCATAGCTTCCGTTACCGGCGAATACATCACCCGTTATTTGTGGATGGGTACGTTTCACTCCATTTTTTACCGCATATTACGCCGTGAAGCGGCGCATATCGGTTTCCCTTCCGATTTTACGATTTATGATGCGGCGGATTCGAAAAACCTGATAAAAACGATTATAAAAGAATTGCAGCTTGACGACAAGATCTATCGTCCGGGAATGATACAAAGCCGCATCTCAAATGCGAAGAATGCGCTGGTGACGTGTGATGCATACGACCGTAACACGACTTTGCTTGATTATGACAATTATGCAAAAATACCGCATACGAACTTGATTTACAGGAAATATCAGAACCGTTGCTTCCGCGCCGGCGTCATGGATTTCGACGAGTTGCTTTTGCAGACAAATATCCTTTTCCGTGACTACCCGGACGTGCTGGCAAAATATCAGGAGCAGTTCAGGTATGTGCTGGTTGATGAGTATCAGGATACGAATTTTGCCCAGCACCTTATCATAACGCGCCTTTGCGGAAAGCGCCAGCAGGTGTTTGTGGTCGGGGACGATGCGCAGAGCATCTATTCTTTTCGCGGCGCCAATATTGATAACATGTTGCGCTTCAAAGACAATTATCCGGCCTGCAAAGTGTTTAAGCTTGAACGGAATTACCGCTCGACACAAAATATTGTGGATGCGGCAAACAGTTTGATAATTAAAAATAAAGAGCAAATAAGAAAAAACGTCTATTCGGAAAATGAAAAAGGTAGCCGGATAACGGTCATTTCATCCTATTCCGATTATGAGGAGGGATACCTCGTGTCTTCCAAAATATTGTCTATGACGCGGAACAATGAATATTCGTATTCCGATTTCGCCATTCTCTACCGCACGAACAGCCAGTCGCGTGTGCTTGAGGACGCACTGCGTAAGCGCATGATAACATATAAGGTTTATGGCTCCCAGTCGTTTTACCAGCGGAAAGAAATAAAAGATGTAATAGCCTATTTCCGCGTCATAACCAATCCGGGCGACGAAGAATCCGTTAAACGTATCATAAATTATCCGGCACGCGGCATTGGCGACACCACGATGGATAAGTTGCAAAACGCCGCAATCCGGGCCAATGCCGGTTTGTGGGATGTGATCGCTTCCCCACAGGAGTATGACGTTGCAATAAACAAGGGAACAGCCGGCAAGCTTCAGGAGTTCCGGCTCCTGATGGACGATTTCCGGGATAACAGTCAAAAGATGCCGGCCGCCGAAATAGCGGAATATGTTATAAAACGCAGCGGCATTGCCGGTATTCTTTTCCAGGATACATCTATCGAAGGGATAAGCCGCCAGGAAAATGTCCGGGAGCTCCTGAACGCTCTCAACGAATTTGTTTCGATAAGGCGTGAGGAAGGAAACGAAAATGTTTCGCTTGCCGATTTCCTGATGGAAATTTCACTCATGACGGATCAGGATCATGATAAGGATGAACACACGGATCGGGTTACGATGATGACCGTTCATGCAGCTAAAGGCCTGGAGTTTAATAACGTTTTTATCGTGGGGGTGGAGAATGACTTGTTTCCTTCGCAACAATCAATGGGCAGTCTGCGTGCGATAGAAGAGGAACGGCGCCTGTTATATGTCGCTATCACACGCGCGAAAGAAAATTGCATCATCACATACGCTAAAAACCGCTATCGCAACGGACAAACGTATACGGCTACACCCAGTTTTTTCATTAAGGACATAGACGGCAAATATCTTGATTTCCCCGATAACATAGAACTGCCGGCTCAAGGCAGGACTTATTTGCCGGACGAAGATGAACGGCGGGGAAACCGCGTCACGTCCGGCTACAATCCTGCATGGGATGCCGGAACCTCGTCCCGTGGAACTACGTACCGGAGACCCGCAACCCCGTTGAAGACGCCGCATTATAAACGCCTGGAAAACAGGGAAGATGCTGCAACTGACAGTTCGGATACGTTTGACGGAATTGCGGTTGGGACGAAAGTGATGCATGAACGTTTCGGCGAAGGTGAAATTGTCGCCCTGGAAGGAACGGGAAGTAATGCAAAGGCTACCATAAGATTCAGAAATTCGGATGAAAAAAAGCTGCTTCTTAAATTTGCAAAATTAAAGGCGCTGTAATCCGGTTCACGTATAAAATAAAAACAATTATGATGGCTAATCCGGTAATGAACGAAATACCCTCCCCGTGCTATGTTATGGAAGAATCTTTGCTCCGCAGGAACCTGATGCTGATAAAAAGTGTAAGTGAACGTGCGGAGGTGGAAATTATATTGGCGTTTAAGGCTTTTGCCTTGTGGAAAGCGTTCCCGGTATTCAGGGAATACGGGTTTGCATCTACGGCAAGTTCCGTGAATGAGGCGCAGCTTGCCCGGGAAGAAATGGGGAGTCTTGCGCATACATATTCGCCGGCTTATACGGAAGAAAATTTCCCGGTTTTCATGAAGTACAGCAGCCATATAACGTTCAATTCATTATCGCAGTTTAAACGGTTTTACCCGCAGGTTGCAGCGGCCGGGCGTGCGGTTTCGTGCGGGTTGCGTGTCAATCCCGAATATTCGGTTGTGGAAACGGACCTGTATAACCCCTGCGCTCCCGGTTCGCGCATGGGCATTACGGCGCAGAACCTCGGCGATACGTTGCCGGAAGGCGTCGAAGGGCTTCACTTCCATACACTGTGCGAATCGTCCTCCTTCGATCTGGAAAAAACGCTGGATGTCGTAGAAACCCGTTTTGGGCGTTTTTTTAAACACTTGAAATGGTTAAATATGGGCGGCGGACATCTTATGACACGTAAAGATTACGATACGGAGCATCTCGTTTCGCTCTTGAAATCCTTTAAGGCGAGGTACCCGGACATCAGGGTTATCCTCGAACCCGGTAGCGCTTTTGCCTGGCAGACGGGATACCTGCTTACTACGGTTATTGATGTCGTGGAGAACGGCGGAATTAAAACGGCCATTATTGACGCTTCCTTTTCATGCCACATGCCCGACTGCCTCGAAATGCCCTACAAACCGCTCATACGTGGAGCAAAAGACGCAGGAAAACAAACCCGTGCCGGTAAAAACAGTTACCGTATCGGAGGGTGCAGTTGCCTGAGCGGCGACTTCGTGGGAGACTGGCAGTTTGAAAAGCCCCTTACACCCGGCGACCGGATAATTTTCGAAGACATGATTCACTATACGACGGTTAAAACGACCCTGTTCAACGGTGTACCGCATCCTTCAATCGCTATTGTGCATGAGGACGGGAAACCGGAAATTTATCGTACTTTCACGTATGAAGATTATAAAAACCGGATGTGTTGAAAAACGTAACCGGCGGGAATGTTAAAGTTTCTTTCTGCGTCGTATTCCGGATTCCGTTTTCCCATGAAATGATTTGGCTTTTAAAGACGGCGTGCGAGATTTTAGCGTTTTATCCAGAATATGGGATTAAGTTTGGTACGTTCTTTCCATATCTGGAAATGAAGGATGGTTTCGTTTCCTTTTTCCGTATCCGTAAATATTTTACCTAAAGGTTGCCGTGTTACAATCCTATCGCCGGCTTTCACATATATCTGGCTCAGATTGCTGTAAACGGTAAGATAATCACCGTGACGGACAATGACGTTGTTATTATAACCGGGCATGACGAATACGCGCGTGACGACGCCATTAAATATGGCGCGGGCTTCGGAACCGGAGGTTGTCTGGATGTCGATTCCATTGTTGTTCATACGTACGTACGACAATTCCTGATGTTGATGTTCGCCGAAATTTGATATAATTGTAAAATTCCCGGTCAGCGGGTAGGGTAATTTTCCTTTGTTGTCGACAAAATTTTTTGACAGGTTGAGTTCCGTTTCCGTCATCACGTAGTTTATGGCAGGTTTGGAAGCCCTTCCGGTTGTGGCAGGTTTTACTGTTGTTTCCGGCGTCGTTGCGGCAGGAACGTTTTTTTCCGAAATTTTGATATCCTCGGCAATAAGCGATTCAATTTGATTGTTTAGTGCATCCGCTTCTTTTTTCTTTTGTTGAAGTTGTTTTTGCAAGTCATTTTGTTTTTTCTTCAGTTCGGTAACTTCTTTTTGCTGCAGTTTTTGTTCTTCCTCCAATTTTTTATTTTCCTGTTCACGTTGCGCCAGAAGCTCCTGTTTTTCACCCCGTGTTTTTTCGAGTTCCGCCTTGCGGAGTGCAATCTCATTTTGCTTTATAATGATACGTTCGGCTTCTTTTTTCTGCCAGTCGGAATATTCGCGGAGATATCTCATGCGCCTGTACGATTGCGAGAGGTTTTCGGCCGACAGTATCAGTAATATTTTATATTGTGCCGTACGGTGTTCCTGTTGCTGGTTCTGCATTGATTTGGCATAATTTTCTTTTGTTTTGGCAAGGTTCTTATCTAAAACATCAATTTCGTCAGTCAGCATTTTTATCTTAACGTCGATTGCCGTTATTTCCTGCCCCAGAAGGTTCAGTATTCTTTTCCGTGAGAGAAGTTGCTGTGATAACAGGTTCAGCCTGTTAAGCGAATTTTTGGCATCCACATTCGTTTCGTTCAGTAAACGGGACGTCAGTTTGATATTTTCGAGCGCCTCTTTTCTCTGGTTTTCCAGTTCCTCTACGGAATGTAAGACGGTAGCCGGAATCGGTATTGCCTGTGTTTTCCTGTTTGTTGTTGGTTTGGGTGCGGCGGTGTTTTTTGACGTTTTATTGCTGCCGGTGACGCTCCTGGCACCGCTTTTTTTGTTTGTCTGGGCAAATGATGAGGTGAAGGTAGCGCAGCAAATCATTAATATGACGATGTAAAGCCGTTTCATTGTTTATCAATCAGTTTCATTATTTGTGAGAACGTTACCTGTTTATATCCGGCCGGAATATTGAAATCCGTTCTTAACGGGCTGTTTATTTCCGGCGGGGAAAACGTGAATGTGACGGCTCCCTGTTTTTTATCGTTGGTGGTTAGTTCCGCTTCCATTTTAAACGGGAACCGTTGTTTGTCAACGGTCTGGAAATCGCTGTAATCCCATGTGAGCGTATATTTCTCGGATTTGTCATGGATAGAAATAGATCGTAATATTTCATCTTCGCCGGTGGTGAATGTATAAAGCATACCTGTTTCATCCTTGATTTTCAAGTTGACGGAATGTTTATCTTTCGTCATGCGAAAACGCCGGAATTGCCCGGCTACAAGTGAAAGGTTGCCTTCTCCCGGTATGAACAGGTTATTTGCGAATAATGCCTGCAGATTGTTAAAGTTAAAATCAACGGTTGATTTTCCCTTAATATTTTCATAGCTCTCCATCATAAAACGTTTGTTCATGCGGTCGAGTATTTTTACGCTGTCGGCAGTCAGTTCTATGCGAAACATTTCAATTCCTAAAAGGGGCTGCAGTGACAGTTGAATGCGGTCATTGTAAATCATTTTTAGTTGTGCCCTCGAACTCATTTCTTTTTCGGGGCTTTTAAATTCGAGTTTCAGCCGTGCGGAGAGCGTTTCAAACCGGAATGTATGATCAAGTATGGAGGCAAAGAAAATTTCTTCCGTTTTCATGATTCCGGCGCCGGAACTTGTTTTGTCTGCCGCAGATTTACAGGCGGCAAGCAAACATAAAACCAATGCCCCACATACCGTTTTGTGAAACAATGTTTGCCGGATGTTACGGTTCGGTATCACTTGATTCTTCATCCATGTTATTAAAAAGTTCGTCCTCTGTTTCTTCAAGATATGTTTTCCCGGAAATTTTCCGGTCTAACGTTTCGCTGTTTTTGCCCGCCTCCTTTGCTTTTATCCATTGTTCCACAGCCTTTTCCTTTTCGCCTGATTTGTAGAGTATATCACCGTAATGGTCTATTAACTCCGCATTGTTCGCTTTGTCTTTGGACAGGGCCTGTTCGATATACATTTTTGCCAGCGGATAATTGCCTTGTACAAAAAATATCCAGGCGTAAGTATCAATATAGGTAGCATTTTCCGGATCCATTTTTATACACTGCGCACTCATCCGTTCCGCTTTTGTAAGTTCTCTTTTCAAAAGGGACAAATAATAGGCATAATTGTTTAATACGGCTATATTTTTGTCGTTATACTTTAATGCATTTTCGTAAGCTTCAAATGCATTCCCCGTTTCTTTTATACGAAAATAAGTATCGCCGATCTGTCCATAGAAATCAGATATAAGGCCTGTGTTTTCTTTCGGGATAAACGAGATTCCCTCCAGATACGTTTCGATTGCCTGCTGATATTTTTTCTGCTGATAATAAGCAATGCCGAGATAGAGCCTAAATTCCATAGCTTCGGGAAATATTTCCCGACATTTGTTACATATACGTATTACTTCGTCCATATCTTTTGTCTGAAGCGATAACTGCAGCAACTGTTGCCAAGCATTGATGTTTTCAGGTTCGCTTTCCGTCACTAACTGGTACTGGAAACGGGCTTCGTCAAATTTCTTTTGTGAAGCGAGAAATTCGCCGTAAGCTAATTTCAACCTCGATTCGTCGGGATGTTGCTCAAGAAGGGTATGGAATAAAGTGTCTGCTCCGTCATTATCCTGTTTGCTGCGTTGTTGCTGTATGATATAACGCGCCAGTATGCCCATCTTTGTGTTGACGTCAAGCCTTTCGTTGGTCAACGCTTCTCTTATCTGTTGCTTGGCCGCATCCCTTTGACCCGTTTTTTCGTAATAATTTGCCATCGAAACAGGGAAATAAGGCGATTCCGGATCTATTTTACGTGCCTGGTTATAATAGTTCAGCGCTTGTATCGTATCGTCGCGTTGCAGGTACAGATCTCCGATCATAATCGGATGCCGGGCTTCCATCGGAAATTTGTCGACAAGCATTTTAAGTTCGTTAAAAGCGCTGTCGGGCTGTTCGATGCTCATGTATAACCGGAATTTTTCCATAGAAATGGCTTCGTGCATGCCCATACCGTTTTCCAGGGCATTGTATGTATCAATAGCCTTTCCGATCTCACCCATGCGCGTATATGATTCTGCGAGGTAGTAGTTGAGTTCCGGTTTTTCGGGGAAAGCCTTAATTAATATTTCATATTCATCCACAACTTCGCCGAACATTTCCATGTTGAAAAGTAACGAGGCCAACGTACTGCGGTATTCCTGATTATTGGGAGAATATTTTACTGCCTTTTTTAATAAGGAAACAGCTTTTTCCGGTTGGTCAAGTTGTATGTAGGCGGATGAAATCTCAAACAGGGCTACCGACGAAGTAGAGTCTATCTCAAGGCAATGTTTAAACATTTCGTAGGATGCATCGAAATTTCCGGCGTTTTTCAGCCGGATCCCTTCGTAATAAAAATAATCGAATTTACGTTGTTCCCCGACGCTGATCGTTTGCCTGTCCGGGGGCGTAAGGTCGTCGTCCGCATAAGCACGGGAAACGGTACATACCGAACAAAACAGTATGCATAATGTCCCGATTCGTTTATATATGAGTGTAAGTCTTACCATATTATTTTTTTTACGAATCAGTTTTTGCCGGTATGTCCGAATCCTCCTGCACCGCGTTCGGTATCTTCCAGCGTTTCTTCCGGCAGCCATTCGACCTTTGAATGTGATGCAATTACCATTTGGCAAATTCGTTCACCGTCGTTTATCACAAACGGTTCCGAAGACAAATTTACAAGTATGATGCCAATCTCCCCACGATAATCGGCGTCGATCGTTCCGGGGGTATTCAGCAATGTAATACCATGTTTAATGGCAAGCCCGCTACGTGGACGCATCTGCGCCTCATATCCTTCCGGCAGTGCAATAAATAGACCGGTAGGGATAAGTTTTCGTTCCAACGGTTTCAGTTCAACCGGTTCCGGGAGGTTCGCACGTATATCCATCCCAGCCGACAATGCCGTTGCATACCGGGGTAGGGGATGGTGCGATTTGTTTACTATTTTAACTTTCATGAAAATACGCTTTTTTGTAATAACGAGCGCAAATGTACAAAAAA
>JAISYY010000205.1 GCA_031269635.1 Tannerella sp.
TAACAATTAATTTTCAACATTTCGTTTCATGACCACCGGAAAACACCGGAACCACCTTATGTATAAACAAAAATCAGTTGTATCCCGCCTGCATTGATTTTTATCAGGACAACCGTAACACAGCCTTAATAGGGTTAAAACCCTGTTAAGGCTATAAAGACAAACGCAGGGTATGGGGCATTTTTCTTTCTACCGGTAGAGTGTCCCTAACGGGATACCGGAAAAACCGTCATATTTTGCTTATTTCACATCTCTAAGGTATTTTAAATTATCGCATCGTCATTTGCGGCGGCGCAACCGGAAACAATCCAGGCCGTCTTTTCCCTTTTTTCTGCTACGGACATCTTCAAAATGCAACCCCAAAGCCGAACAGCAATCCGAACTTCAAACTCGAATCATTTAATCCTACGCGGCAATATCCTGCTGGTTCGAGATAGAAATGATCGTTCAGGTAAATGTCGTATCCCAAATTCATCTGACCGTAAGTTACGGGGTCAGACTTTCCCGATTTCGTGTTATAACAGGACAACTCCCCATAGAAGCCTCTGACAAAGTGATATTTGGCGCCTAAGGCAACGGTGGTTGTAGTTGAAGGGTCGGATTTTCCATATTTACTGGAGGAAACGTAAACGCCGGCTTTGAGTGCAAGATTCCTTACGATGTAGTAACCGACATCCCCTCCTAAAGAAGCTTGTGTTGAAGCGGTTTGTTTTTCGGTTTCAGGTACGATGTTAAGTGCAAACCCGGTTGCGCTTCCCCAAAAAGAGGAAGAGAGTGTCACGGTTCCCTTTTCTGCCATCCTTCCGTTCTCCCTTCTGTCCATACTCGCGCTTTCGTACATTGAGCGATCGGGTTGCTGCGTTCTGCGTCTTTGCGTTGGCATGTCGGATTGTTCGTCGTCGTCTGACTGTTGGATTTGGCGATTTCGTGTCGAAAAGCCGGTTTGTTGTGTTCTACGTTCCCGGGGTTGCGGATTTTCTTCCCGTACTGTACGTTCCTGCGTCCTTCTCGGTTCGTCCCTTCGCGCAGTTGTCCCTTCGCGCGTTGGTGGAATTTTGTCAAACTCGGTTTTGCCTGTCCGGGCGTCAACAAGTTCAATTTTCGGTCTTCCGACAAAAGCGCCCATGCCTACTCCGCAACGGATATAATATTCGTTACCCAGTTCAATATCAAGCAGAAGTTCGGTTTCCGATTCGATCCTTCCCCATAAGGCTACCAGTCCTTCGGTTGTAACCTCGACGGTCTTTTTCGTTTTGTTTTTCACGCGGAAAAGCGGTTCGTCGTCCAAATGGATGTGATAGCTTACCTCCATACCTGCCATGGAGGCGGGTCTGTAAATGTGCAGCAGGGCGCAATCGTCGGTCAGTTCATATTCGGGACTTTGCGAGTCAATGTAGCCGTAATCGTTTCCGACGGTGCGTCTGGAACCGCAACATGTTAATAACAAGGATGTGGCAAGCATCACCATCATTTTTACCGTTTTTGCGCCTCCTGCCGCACCGTACGCAAAATTGCCTTTTCTTTTCAAATTAATTTTATTCTTCATAGCTCGTTATTTTTTGTATCCCTTGCGGGAACGGTTAATATATTGATATAATCACACTGCAAAAATAACGATTATTTATTACATAAACCGGATTTCATTTGAAATCATTGATTCCGGTGTCAATCCCCAAGGCTTCCTTTAATTTCTTCACCGCTATCTCCGGCGACCGGCTTTCGCCGATAAGCGTGACGAATTTACTTCCTATAATCGCTCCCGACGCATTATCGCAGGCCGCACGGAATGTTTCCCTGTTACTTATGCCAAACCCGACCATACGGGGATTCCGCAACGACATTGCGTTTATCCGGCGAAAATAAGCCTGTTTCCGTTCATCGAACGACTGCTGCGCTCCCGTAGTAGCGGCAGACGATACCATATAGATAAAGCCATCGGTATGTTCATCTATAAAACGGATGCGTTCTTCGGACGTTTCGGGCGTTATCAGCATAATAACCTTAACATCATATTTTTCCGCTACCGGTTTGAAGTCATTCAGGTAATCATCAAACGGTAAGTCCGGAATAATACAACCGTCTATACCACATTCCTTACACGACTTGCAGAAACTTTCAAATCCATACTGCATCACCGGATTCAAGTAGCCCATAAGTAACAGCGGTATTTGCACGCTACCGCGTATGCCTTCCAGCCGGGCGAACAGTTTACGCAACGACATCCCGTTTCTTAACGCCTGCGTGGAAGCGTCCTGTATAACCGGGCCGTCGGCCATCGGGTCGCTGAACGGTATACCGATCTCTATCATATCCACGCCGTTTTTCTCCAATACCCGTATCACATCTGCGGTATCGTCAGCCGCCGGATAGCCGGCGCAAAAATAAATCGAAAGAATATCTTCTTTCTTTGTATCAAACAATGTTTTTATCCTGTTTTCCATAAACCGTAAAATTATAATTTTAAATTCAAAACCGTACTATTGTTACGTTAATTCCATGTCGGAGGGAAGACTGCGTATTTTACATATAAAATCCTTGAGTTTCACGCTGTCTTTTACGGCGGGCGATGTCTCAAAGCCACTGTTAAGGTCGATGCCCGAAAACAACGGATGATTCAACAATCGTATGTCGTCCACACAGTCGGGAGTCAGTCCGCCACTAATCAGGAAGGGCGTATCTCCCTTATATTCATCCAGAAGGTGCCAGTCAAAACGCTTGCCGGAGCCGCCGTAGCCCACACATTTCGTGTCGAACAGAAAATAATCGACGCAACACGAATAATTTTCCGTCAACTTAAAATCCGCCTTAGCAGCTACCGGAAAAGCTTTAATAACGGAATAACCCTGTTTCTTCAATGTTTCGCATGTTCCGGGTGATTCGTTCCCGTGCAGTTGAATGTAATCCAGCCGGTAACGCCGGGCACAGCCGTTTAACTTTTCCGGCGTTTCGTTTACAAATACGCCGGCTTTTTTCTTTCCGGCAGCAAGTATTGCATCCCGGCCGGCATCATTTTCCGATACATATCGTGGAGATCCCGGATAGAAGATAAATCCCATAATATCAATATCAAGAGTTCCAATGTCGCGTATATTTTCAGGAACACGCATCCCGCATACTTTTATAATCATAAGCGTAATTTTAATAATTCAATCACATGATTTTCATAATTTTTCATGATTTACAGAATAAAAACCTGTAAATTTTGAAAATGCTATCATTCTGTCTTATTTCCTTCTATTTTCCCGATAAACGCAGCCAGCATTTCGCCGGGGGATTTTGTTTTCATGAAGGTCTCGCCCACAAGGAAACCGCGAAAACCGGCGTCACGAAGCTGTTTTATAACGTTTGCGTCCGATATTCCGCTCTCGGAAACGAACAGGGGCGCATCATTCCTTACCCCTGCTTCGACTTTCATGAGTTCTATCATACGAAATGAATTATTAATGTCCGTATTAAACGTCCCCAGGTTGCGGTTGTTTACGCCAAGCATATCCACGTGTTCATTGAGACACTGCAATTCTTCTTCTTTATGTACTTCAAGCAATACTTCCATGTCCAACTGGTGGGCGATGGCTGCAAAGTTCTTACATTCTTTCCCTGTCAACGACGCGGCGATGAGTAATACCGCGTCGGCGCCCAGCACACGCGCCTGATATAGCTGGTATTCATCAATTATAAAATCTTTACGCAGCAGAGGCAACTTAACAAGGGAACGGGCACGCCGCAAATCCCCAAAGGAACCGCCGAAAAAATCGCTGTCGGTAAGTATGGAACATGCCGACGCACCGCCTTTTTCGTAAGCGGGAACGACGTCTTCGACCTTGGCCGCAGGATACAACCACCCTTTCGACGGGGAACGCCGCTTAAACTCCGCAATAATACCCGACGGCGACGCCTCAAGCGACCGTTTCATCGAACAGACCGGAGCAATAAGACGTTGCGCTCCCGAATCAAGCAAAAAATCCAACGGCACAGCCTCTTTCTGGCGGGCTACTTCCCGCCGTTTGTTTGCTACTATTGTTTCTAAAATGTCCATTTTTTTTTAATGGTTAACGGATTAATGGTTAATGGTTAATCACGATTAGGCGTTTACTGTTATAAATTTTTTGAGTGCAGATAAGGCTTTGCCGCTTTGTAAAGATTCACGCGCTTCGGAAATACAGTCCGCTATGCTCTTTTCCGGGCATATAACCTGGATTGCAAAAGCAGAATTTGCGATTACACAATCACGCTGCGCTTCGGTTGCCGTATTGTTGAGTACACGATCGAAGATTGCAGAGGCGGCTTCCGGCGTATCGCCACCGTACAAATCCTCGTCCCGGCAACGTTTCAGGCCGATCATTTCGGGGGTATAAACCTTTTCCTTTTCCGGCATCGCCACTTTAAATTCCGAGGTGAGGGATATTTCGTCATAGCCATCAATGCTGTGAACGACGCCGAAGCGCGTGCCGCTCGACTGGTACGTGTAACTGTAAAGGCGGAACAGCGGCAGGTTATACACACCAAGCAACTGATAAGCAGGCATCACAGGATTCGCGAGAGGGCCTAAAAGATTAAAGAATGTACGTATGCCCAGATTTTTCCGTATCGACGCAACCGCTTTCATTGCCGGATTAAAAAACGGGGCGTGAAGATAAGCCATACGGCAGGTGTCGAGCGATTCCCGCAGTTTATCTACATCCTTCGTGAACTTAACGCCATGCTGTTCGATCACATTACTTGCACCGCTCACCGACGTAGCCCCGTAATTGCCGTGTTTTACCACGTTATACCCGGCGCCCGCGAGCACAAAACACGATGCAGTGCTGATATTAAACGTGTTCTTCCCGTCGCCGCCCGTTCCCACAATATCAATCGGCTTATATTCCGACAAATCGACCGGCACGCGCATCGACAGGAGCGCATCGCGGAATCCCGAAAGTTCATCGACCGAGATGCTGCGCATCAGGAAGACGGTTATCAATGCCGATACCTGTTCACTGTTATATTTTCCTTCGGCGATATCTACCAGCGCCTTTTGTGCCTCTTCGCGTCCGAGATACTGGTGATCAAAGAGGCGATATAATAAATCCTTCATTTTTTTAATTTTTAAAATTCAACAAATTAATATGAAAACTATTCACTATTCGTTATTCGTTATTTACTATTCGTTATTCACTATTCACTATTCACTATTTAAACAATCCAGTTTTCTATCATTTTTTTCCCTTGCGGGGTGAGTATTGATTCGGGATGAAACTGTATGCCGCGCACGTCATACCGGCGATGCCGGATTCCCATGATCCGTCCCGTTTCGGCATCGACGGCCGTGATTTCCAAACATTCCGGGAAATCGTCTTCCGAAACGACCCACGAATGATAGCGCCCGGCGCGAAACCAGGGTCCCAGACCTTCAAATAACGGGTCTTTTGCCACTACCTTTATATCGGAACATACGCCGTGATACACTTCTTTCAGATTCAAAAGTTTCGCCCCGAAAACTTCAGCAATAGCCTGTTCGCCAAGGCAAACCCCCAGTATTGACTTAACAGGCGCATACCGTTCTATCAGCGGCAACAAAAGGCCGGCTTCCGACGGTATCCCGGGACCGGGAGACAATACGATTTTATCATAAGCGGCCACTTCTTCCAACGATATTTTATCGTTGCGGTACACATCCGTATCAACACCCAACTCACGGAGGATATGATACAGGTTATACGTAAAGGAGTCATAATTATCAAACAATAAACATTTCATACGATTTCAGTTTTTAAGTTTTTCCGCTTCTCTTATAGCTTTGTTCAGTGCGCCCAACTTACTGTCTACTTCTTCAAGCTCACGTTCATCGTTACTTTTAGCGACGATTCCGGCGCCGGCCTGATAGTATAAAACATTACTGCGACTGACAAAAGTCCTTATGGTGATAGCCTGGTTCAAATCCCCGTTCAATCCGATGAAACCGATACATCCCCCGTATGCCCCGCGGTTATGTTTTTCCAGTCCGGTAATAAGTTGCATCGCCCGCACTTTCGGCGCGCCGCTCAGTGTGCCGGCAGGAAACGTGTCGATAAATGTTTTCATGGAATCGCTGCCGCTTACGATGTCCCCGCTCACACGCGACACCAAGTGCATCACATGGCTGTAATACTGCACTTCCCTGTAAAAATCAACTTTCACATTGACGGCATTACGGCTTAGGTCGTTGCGTGCAAGGTCTACGAGCATTACGTGTTCGGAATTTTCTTTCGGATCGTTCACTAACGTTTCGACACGCTGTTTGTCAATCACCATATTGCCCGTGCGAAAAGCAGTCCCCGCAATAGGGTCGATGCTCGCATGGCCGTTCTCTATCTTGCAGTGCGTCTCCGGCGATGAACCGAAAATCCGGAAACCGCCGAAGTCGAAATAAAACAGATAGGGCGACGGGTTGATGCTGCGAAGCGAACGGTATACCTTGAAATCGTCGCCTCGGTAAGCCTGCTCAAAACGGCGGCTCAACACAATCTGGAAAACATCGCCGCGCAGACAGTGTCTTATGCCTTCGCGTACCATCGCCTTGTATTCTTCATCCGTAACGGACGATGTACGCTCGCCTACCGTGCGAAAATCGTACGAAGCGAAATTGCGGTTTTCTATCAGCGTCTCTATCTCATCTAAATGGTCACACTCATTCTCCCGGCATAATTCGATAAGCGTAAGTTCGTTATTAAAATGGTCAAACACCAGCATGTATTTATACAGGATGTAATACATGTCCGGCGCATCCGTATCCTTGTGATGATATTCCATTACGGGAATGTCTTCAAAATATCGTACGGCATCAAACGCCGTATACCCAAACAGGCCACAATAATCCCTGTCATCGCCTTCTATATCGAAGCGGTTAAGGAAATCATTCAGTGCAACCGGTACGGAATATTCCGCGCTTAAAGGTTTAACGTCCTTTTTCCCGTCGGGATACGTCGCCGTCACCTCGCCGGAATTTATACCGATGTCAGCCAGCGGACAAATGGCGATAAACGAAAGGCTGTTCTCATTGACGTGGAAATCGGAACTTTCCAGAAGCGCCGACTTCGGATAAACATCGCGAAGTTTCAGGTATACGCTGACCGGCGTATGCAGGTCGCCCAACAATTTTTTCCGAATGGTCTTGAATCTATACATATCTATATTGTTTAATTAATTACTGTCTGTCATAAATTTCAAATACGTCTCCATATCTTTGTCGCCACGGCCGGAAACCGTCAGGACGACAACATCCTGCGGGCTAAAATCAAGTTTGGGCAGCGCACCCAGCACATGAGCGCTTTCAAGCGCCGGTATGATGCCTTCGAGTTGTGTCAGTTCAAACACGGCCGATATTGCTTCGCCGTCGTCAACCGACAGCACTTTCGCCCGCTTCGTTTCCGACAGGTTGGCGTGGAGAGGGCCTATTCCGGGATAGTCAAGTCCGGCCGATATGGAATACGGTTCCTCTATCTGCCCGTCTTCGTCCTGCATCACAAGCGTTCGCGCCCCGTGCAAAATACCTTCCCGTCCCAACTGAATCGTTGCCGCGCTCCTGCCGGAACAGATGCCTTCGCCACCGGCTTCGGCCAGTATGATCTTCACCCTTTCGTCGTCAAGATAGTGATAGACCGTTCCTGCCGCATTACTGCCTCCCCCTACACAGGCCATGAGGTAATCGGGGTAGTCGCGCCCCTCCTGTTCCTTCAGTTGCCATTTAATCTCCTCGCTTATAACCGCCTGCAGCCTTGCCACCATATCGGGATAAGGATGAGGGCCGACCGTCGAACCGATGATATAAAAAGTGTCGGAAGGATGACAGCACCAGTCGCGTATCGCCTCGTTCGTCGCGTCTTTAAGCGTCATATTCCCCGAATAGACGGGGACTACCGTCGCACCAAGCATCCGCATCTTTTTTACATTCGGCTGCTGACGCTCAACATCCGTCTTTCCCATATACACCACGCACGGCATGTTCATAAGCGCACAAACCGTAGCCGTCGCCACGCCGTGCTGTCCGGCGCCGGTCTCGGCTATCACACGGGTTTTCCCCATACTTCGCGCAACGAGGATTTGCCCGATCGTGTTATTGATTTTGTGTGCGCCGGTATGATTCAAATCTTCCCGTTTCAGATAAATCCGGCAACCGTATTTCCCGCTCAACCGCCGGGCAAAGTAAAGCGGCGACGGACGTCCCGCATACGTGCACAGCAAACCATGATACTCCCGCTTAAACGGGTCGCTCTCCAATATCTTCAAATAATTCTCCTGCAAATCCTCCACACATCTGTGCAGGACTTCCGGTATATACGCCCCGCCGAAGCGTCCGTAATAACCTTTCTCATCTACCTGATAACTCATTTCCGTTCATTTATTTATTCGTTAAAATATTTATATCTTCAAAAACCGCAAAAAAGACCAACAAAAAGGGCCTGTCGTGAGTACGATAGGCCCTTCCCTTCCTTCAATAAATACATACGGAACCAACTACTCACGAATACATCGCAAGCACCACCACCAATTTGTATTTATCATTAAATGTTTCATTAAAAAAAATCCATTTTGTAAATCAGTTACGGCGGCAAATATAGATACTTTTTTCGAATAAACAAACAATTTGACTGTTTTTTTTCATTCGCAGACGTTATTTTTCATTCTGGGCAAGCCCCACCGGTATTTTACGGCAAGGACACGAGCCATAAATATCGCTGTTGAGGCGCTTATTTCGCAAACAAAATCCGTCAGCCGCATCCAGTAACAGGCACAGTAAACAAAACCCCCGAATACGCACGCAAGCGCATAAACTTCCTTGCGAAAAACAAGCGGTATCTCGTGAATGAAAATATCGCGGATTATTCCTCCCAGGACTCCCGTTATCGTTCCCATAATGATCGCGACCCAAAAGGGATAGTCGAGGTAAATTGTTTTTTCGATGCCGACAACAACGAACAGCGCCAACCCGATGGTATCAAATATAAAAAACGGCGTATCAAGCCGCACCAGTTGCCTGCTGAACATAATCACAATGATCAGGCCGATAAAAGAACATAATACATATACGGGATTAAGCATCCAGAAAGGCGTCACGTCCAAAAGCAAATCGCGCACCGTGCCGCCGCCGATAGCCGTTACAAACCCGACAACAAAAGCTCCAAACCAGTCAAATTCCTTTGCAGCCGCAAGACGCACGCCGCTTATGGCAAAAGCAATCGTTCCCGCAAACTCAATCACTTTCACAAAAGAAACAGACGATACATACCGAATCACTTCTTCCATAATCATAAATTATTCTTTACCGTCAAGGTATTCCTTTTTAAAAATATCCACCAGAAGGAAAAACATTGATATCAGCAACGGGCCAAAAATGACGCCCCAGAAACCGAAAATCTTAAACCCGAGGATAACGCCGAAAACCGTAATCAGGGGATGCGTATCCGCCAGTTTTTTCTGGAGGATGAAACGTATCACGTTATCTACATTTACAAGTATGATGACGCAGTACGCCGCAAGTCCTGTTGCCGCAATCCAGTTCCCCGTCAGGGCAAGATACACGACAAGCGGAACCCATACAAGCCCCGTACCCAAAATAGGGACAATAGTTGCAAAAGCCGTCACAATGCCGAACAGGAACGGGCTGGGAACACCCGCCGCCCAATATCCCACTATCGCTATCACACCCTGTATAACGGCAAGCAGCGGTATTCCTATCGCACTGGAACGCACCATATCGTGAATTTCGCCCATCACCGCATGTTTGTTATTTTCATTAAACGGCAGTAACCTGTATACATATTCCTCCATATCCCTGCGGTTTATAAGCATAAAATACAATAAAAAAACCATCACTACGGATGTAACAACAAGGCCGCTGACCTGGCTGATAACGAACTGGACGCCCTTCGTCACATAACCGGTTGCCGTTTCTATATTACCTGCACTCAACACGTCATACCCTGTCTTCTCCTCTACGAGTGATATAAAGTGCTGTACGGTAGCGATCAACTGCGAAATATCAACATTGATATCCTGTATCCTGCCGATAAGCAGCCATACGGTAAAATATACAGGAACCAGCAGGCATACAAATACTTCCAGGATAATAAGAATAGCCGCCGTCACGTTTTTCATCCCCCGTTTTTCCGTCATCCGGTTCATCTGGCCACGTACAAGCACATACAGTGTGAATGCACCCAGCAATCCATTCGCAAAAGACCACAGCCCGCTAATAATCAACCAGCCCGAAAAGACAATCAGAGCAACAAACGAATAACTGAAATATTTTTCTTTCATTTTCCTCCCTTTTATACTTCTGTAACAACAGGCAAACGTACAGGAAAAAGTCCGGTTCTACAAATATAATCTGATAAAAAATACTGATTGACGCATCTAAATTTATTTACATAATATAGAGAAAAGGCCTACCATTCCGCCCCAAAAAGCATTATGGGAAGTCATCTGAGTTATTTTTCGAATTTAAAGGATCCTCGCGTTGAGCGAGTGGTGAGGTAAAAAGTATGCTACTATAAAAATTTGGCAATCAGAATAAAAAGGGCTAAATCTTTTTCAAATATTTTGTCAAAAGAAAATAATTATATATTTTTGTCGCTGCTTAATACAGTTAATTTATTATGATACAATTTGAAGTACTTACATTTGTCATGGCGCCAAATGCGGTACATTATGATTTCTTCTCGCGGGTGAGCAAGGCGCTGGCGGCCGGTCCTGCCGCTCTCCTGTCGGGATGCTGCACAGTATTATGAAAAATCAATAACACCATAAACAAAAACCGACGAACGATGAAACAATTAATTGGAAAAACAGTATGTATATGCTGCCTGGCACTCTGGATGGCAGCCTGTGGAGAGAAAGAGGATTTGCCGCGTTTTGCGGTGATTTCGGATATGCATTTCGGACGTGAAGGGGCATCGGAAAAAGTGCCGCACGCCTTAAAACACCTGTTAAAACGGCAACCGGCAATAGACGCGCTTTTTGTCGTCGGTGACCTTTGCAACAGCGGCAAACAGGCGGAATGGGACGAATGTATCTCGGTGTTGAACGATACCACCGTCATTCCCGGAAACGTAGCCGTCTATTGCATGATTGCCGGTATCGGGCACGATATGGAATCCCGTGAAATCGCCGGACAGTATTATATGGACCTGCTGAAACAGCCTGCGCATCAGTATGTCGACATCAAAGGTTATCCGTTTATCACCATCAGCGGGATAGGGGGAACAAGCAACAGCGGCGATTATGATACCGGCGCACGGGATTATCTGGCCGGCAAAATGGCCGACGCCGCACAGCGCTATCCCGGGAAACCGATTTTTGTCTTTATCCACGAGCCACCGTTGAACACGTGCTACGGCTCGCTGGCGCATGAAGGCTGGGGTACGGATTTTTTCCTGCCGGTGCTGAACCGCTATCCGCAGGCCATTGTCTTTTCCGGACATTCGCATTTCCCGCTGGCCGACCCGCGTTCGATTCACCAGGACGTGTTTACCGCGGTCAATGACGGGAGCACGACGTACAGCGAAGTGGAAGCCGGGCTGCTCGGCATCGGGATTCATCCCGAAAACTCCGAGCGCGTCACCGAGGGTATAATCGTCAATGTGCTTCCCGGCGGCGATGTCGAAATGGAACGGTGGGATACCTGGCGGAACGAAGAAATCCTGCCGCGCTGGACCGTCCGGGCGCCGCACGACGGAAGCCGTTTCGCATACAAAAACCGCGACGGACTGCCTGCGCCGGTTTTTGCCGCCGATGCCCAACTGACCGGCCGGCTGGAGAACGACGGGACGTATCTCATCGCCTTTCCGCAGGCTTCCGACAACGAAGTCGTGCATCATTACCGCCTTGAACTGCTTGAAAACGACCGGGTGGTCTATTCGTTCGGCAAGTTTTCGCAATTCTACCTGAACAGCGAGATGCCGTCCGAACTGGCCGAACGCCTGGCGGGTCTCCCATACGGTAAGACACTGACGCCACAAGTCGTAGCCGTCGATTCGTATTTCAACTGTCCGGAACCGCTAAAGGGCAAACCGTTCACCACGCCGTCATACACACCGGACGCAAAAGCCCGGCGACCGGCTGCCGCACTGCTGGATGTGGAGTTTGGCGAAGACGGCGCAAGGGATATTTCCCCGCAGAAAAACCCTGTCCGGACGGGACCTGTTGCGCCGGAAATCCGCCCGGACGGAGCGTCCCTGAAAGCGGCCGCTGTTTTTACGGGCGATACCGTCTCGTATTACGCAGTGGATTATCAGGCTCATCCCGAAATCGAAGCCGCTTTTGCACAGGGCTACACGTTGGAGACGTTGTACAGCCCCCGGCAGGCGGGACATTTTTCTCCATTCGGTTTTCTGGCGGCAGGCGGCGGCGCGGTTATCGAACAACTGCCGGATGGTAAAATCCGTTACCGGATGCGCATCGGCGGCCGCACGCGCACGGTCAACTGTCCGGTAATCGTTCAGCCCGGACAGTACTGTCACGTCGTTTGCACGTATGAACCGGGTAAAGCCGTAATGTATGTCAATGGCGCCAAAGTGGGCGAATGGAACGGCGGAACGGACAAAACGACCTCGCTGCCGCTCAACGGCGCAGACCGGCGGATAACCGTCGGCGGGAATACCGCTGTTCATGGAATGGCCGACATGCCCTTATCCGGCGAAGTCATAACCGCCCGCATGTACGACCGTCCGCTGACGCATGACGAAGCGTATCTTCTGTACAGGGATGTGAAATTCTAATACAGCACAGCCGGCTGTGCCATTTCCAAAACGCAAGTCCTTCGCAACTATTTCGAGACGTTCAGCAGGGCGCCAGCCCTGGTTTTGTTGCCGCCGGTTTTTACACCTTTCGATTTGCCGTCCGAACGGATGGGCTTGCCCGTCACGTTGAAGAAATTGTTTGTTATCGCCAGGTCCCGGCAGGCGCTGAACGTGATGCCGTTGCTGCCGGGATGCTCCCTGCTGTCGACCAGCAGACGGGTTATCGAAACGTTCCGGCAGTTCCGGTACGATTGCACGTCGCCCGCTGCGCCGTCCATCATCAGGCCTTCCACCTTGACGCCGTCGCAGTCCGCAAAGCTGATGAGCGCCGGGGGGGCGGGGCTGTCGAGGTAGCCTTTCCGGTATTGCACGTCCATGTTTTCCCGCAGCCGGGCGCCCCAGCCCTGGATGATGCCCATGCCGATGATTTCGGGTTCGACGGCCGGGGGGATGGACGGCGTCTCGGGCAGGGCGCCGACGACGCCGATGTTGCTTTGCCCCTCGGCAATAATCAGGCCCTTCGGTGCATTGCCCGGAGCGTCGTAGTCGTAAATCGACGGTACGCCCACCAACGTGGCGCCCTCGTGCAGTACAATCGTGACGTTACTTTTCAGGTGTATCGTCCCCGTCAGGTAACGGCCGACGTAGAAGTGCAACGACCCGCCGCCTTTCTCATTCAGGGTGTTAATGGCCGTCTGGATGGAGGTTGTGTTGAGCGTGATGCCGTCGGACATGCATCCGAAAAGCGACGCCTTGTATACCGTCCCCTCCTGCGCCGCCGGGCGTATGGCTGCTGCGGCTATGATGATAAAAGAAAAAATCCATTTCCTCATGATGTTCTATTCTATAATGATGTTTGACGATTTGTAATTAAAAATCTGTTGCTTGCCTTCCGAACCCGGCTCGCTGAACTTCACGTTGCGGAAAGTGACGCCCCGCACGTCGTCCGTCACGATAGCCGGGCGGTAGTCGGGCGCGGCGGCCCTGAGGGTGACGTTGTTGAACGTGACGCCGTCGGCATGGCGGAGGTAGAATCCCCATGCGGGCAGCTCCTTGAACTGCGAGAATTCGGGATAGCCTCT
>JAISYY010000146.1 GCA_031269635.1 Tannerella sp.
GATTTGCCGGGCGTGAGCTTCATCTCCTCGAATTTGTTGTGATCCCTGCCCGATACGACCCCGCACCAGTCCGTGGCAAACGCCATGTCGCGCGTTGTCAGGTTGATGACAAACTCCATGTTCCTCTTAATCACCGGATGGGAATGTCGCTCCGGACGTACGGAGATATAACACATCGGCGGGCTTGTGCAAATGGTTCCGACCCAGCTGACCGTCATTATATTGTATTCCGACGGTTCGTTGCCGCAACTTATCATTACGGCCGGGAGGGGATAAATCATGGTTCCGGGTTTCCAGTCCTGTTTCATACGTAAATAAATTATAAATTAAGAATTAAGAATTTCACAGCGGGATTATTTGATTATAATGTCTTCCTTGTTGATTTTACGTTCGCAGTAACGGCATTTAATCGTACCGGAACTTTTATCTATCACGTAAAAATGCGTTTTCATCGGTTCGTTGTTCGTGATGCATTTCGGATTGTTACATCTTACGATATCAGTCAGTTCATCGGGCAGGCTGATGCATTTCTTTTCAACGACCTCGTAGTCGCGTATGATATTTAATACGACATTCGGCGCAATGAGGGCGATGCGGTTTATCTCATCTTCCTCAAAAAACTTGTCCGCAATCTTAATCATTCCTTTGCGTCCCATTTTTTTACTTTTCAGGTTGTTCCCGAACGTAATGCGGTTGTTCATCGTGTAAAGCCCGATCAACTGCGCTACCTTAAAAAGTTGTCCGGGAGGAATGTGGTCGATCGCCGTCCCATTCTCGAGCGCAGCAACCAACAGTTCTTTTTTCTTCTTATCAGACATAATTATTATAATTCGTAATTCGTAATTTTTAATTGATCTCAATTCCCAGCACGTCGCAGATAATCGCTTCGCGGGTAAAGAGGCCGTTCCGCGCCTGCTGGATGTAATAAGCCTTCGGATTATCGTCAACATCATACGCAATCTCGTTTACCCTTGGGAGCGGATGAAGCACGCGCAGGTTCGGCCTCGAATTTTCCAGCATTTTATTGTGAAGGATATATACATTTTTAACGCGCTCGTACTCCACCAGATCCGTGAAACGTTCTTTTTGCACCCGCGTCATGTAGAGAATGTCCGTTTTAGCGATGATATCCTCCGAAAAAACGGCATGTTCATGGAAACCGATATTGTGCAGTCTGCAAAAACGCTTCTGTTCGTCAGGCATCTTCAGTTCTTCGGGAGCGATGAAATGAAATTCGGGATTGAAATGCGACATGCCGACAATCAGCGAATGTACCGTGCGCCCGTACTTCAGGTCGCCAACCATTGTAATGGTGAGGTCGTCCAGTTTCCCCTGCGTCTTTCTTATGGAATACAGATCGAGCAACGTCTGCGAAGGATGCTGGTTAGCCCCGTCGCCGGCGTTGACAACCGGTATATCCGTTACTTCCGAGGCGTACCGGGCAGCGCCTTCAAGGTGGTGACGCATGATGATAATATCGGCGTAGTTGCTTACCATGCGGATGGTATCCTTCAATGTCTCACCCTTCGACGAGCTTGTCGTAGATGCGTCCTGAAAGCCGACAACACGCCCGCCAAGCCGGTTTACCGCCGTTTCAAAACTTAACCGCGTGCGCGTGGAGGGTTCAAAAAACAGCGTCGCCGCCACTTTCCCCTCCAGCAGATTGCGGTTCGGGTTGTCCTCAAACTTCTTTGCATTGCCTATGATACGCAGGAGATCCTCCTTCGTACACTGATCAATCGATACTAAACTTTTCTTTAACATAATCTTTGCTTCTTACAGGCACAAATGTAAGAAAAAGTTTTATTAAAGAAATAAAAACGGATAAAAAAATCACGGGGGAATTACGAAACTGCCGTTTCAGTCTAACGGGATGATGTCCTCCCTGAAAACCGTCAACTTCTCGACACCGGTATTCGTCACGAGAAAACTGTTCTCTATACCGACCGCCCCTACGCGCGGTATGACGAACTTCGGTTCAAGGGCAAACGTCATGTTCGCCTCCAGCGCTTCGCCGGAACGGGGGGTGAAGACGGGAGGCTCGTTGATTTCAAGTCCGATGCCGTGGCCTACAAATTTGGCCTGCTGCCTTGTTCCCATAAAATAATCCGCAAGCCCGGCCTTTTCCACGATCGCGTAAGCGATATTGTACAAATCGGCACATGCGACGCCCGGCCTGGCCGTGACCTCGACAGCGTCCTGTATTTCCTGCGAGACACGGTGGGCGCGACGGGCCAGTTCCGGGATTGTCCCGATGGAATAGACGCGCGTCATATCCGTAAGGTAATCCGTATAATTGCCTGCCATATCGACCATAACCGTCATCCCTTCCGTCAGCATTGTCCCGTTCGCCCCGATCGGACAGAGAGGCGTCTGCCCGCCGCCACCAAGCGCAAAATCCTGCGGGGAAGGGGTGGCCGCATTCTCGCCTGCAAGCACGCTTCCCATAAAAATATTCATATTCGGCCCGAAAGCGTGGAAGACGCCGATAGAACCGTGCAACCGCATCCGGTATTCTATCTCCGCCTGGAACCGGACGTCCGTCATGCCGGGGCGGTAACAGTCCGGTATCCGGGCATACGTAGCCGCATGGCGGTCGGCCGATACCCGAAGCTGCTCTATTTCCCAGGGCGTCTTAACCATTCTCATGCGACGTATGAACGTCGTTGCATTATCCGTTTTCTTAAAATGAAAGATATTCTGCAAACGCATGTACTCGTTGTACGACACCTCGTCAGTTTCCAGAAGCACGTTCTCCGGCAGTTTCCATCCGTTTGACAGGAAAATATCAGGCATCTGCTCCGGCTTGCGGACGGGAAACAGCCTTTCGCCCGAAAGTCCGCCCGGGCGTTTGACAAACAGCAGGGGATCGCCCTCGGCAGGCAGATAGTAATATCCGTTAAACACAAGCCCCGTCATATAATATATATTCACATCCGTAGTCAACAGGATCCCTTCCGTTCCCGTTTCCCGAATCGCCTTTTGCACCTGCCTTTGCCGGAAAAACAAATCCTTAATCAGTTTTTTATTTATCATATCTATCGAATTAAATTGAACGGCGCAGACGGTCCCTGTCCCCATCCTGCCTCCGTTTCCAGGTAATTATCCGGCAGCAAAAGTACGATAAATTCCCGTATGTCAAAAAAAAAATCCTATCGCGTGACTGTCACTATGTCGATATGAACAGTATGTTTACCCTCTTTTCATTCCTTTACCGGTTTCGGGTCGTTCCACGTAGAAGGGTCTTCCAAAAACGTTGTAGCAGGAATATAAATCCTTAACGTAAGGTTAAAATCTTCGCTTCCGGTTGGCAGCCAGTTGCTTTCCCTGTTCTTGCCGGGACTTTCGCGGCTCAGGTAGAGGTCGAGTGAGCCGTCTCTGTTATACTTGAGCGCGTTCCGGTCGCCGATGGCGTAGCGGCGGATGGGGTTTTCCACCAGGTAGCGGTCGGCGCCGTAAACAGTGTATGACCAGAAGGTTTGCGCCGGCGGCAATTGGCCCTTGTCAAAGTGGATGCGGTAACGGTTTTTCCCGTTCAGCGGCTCGCCGTCCCTGTCCGTGTAGTAGGAGTAGTAGACGGCTTCTTCGGGGGGTAAGGCGCCTAATCCTTTGTATGCTACGAGTGCGCGGGTGTTGTAGTCGGTTTTGTAGTCGCCTACTTTGGCTTCGGGGTCGAAGGTTGTTTTGCCGAAGTAGCCGCTTTTGAGAGGCCGTTCAAAGACGGGCTTGTCGAGTTCGGCATAGACGTCGGCGGGGACTTGCTTCAGGGCCTCCTGCGTTTCCAGGTCAAAAGCGGAGAGGTTGAATTGCAGTCCTGCTCCTACGCCAATGGCGGCGATGCGCCGTACGATGGAGCTGTCGGCCTCAAAGGGCGGATTGTCGGACAGCAGGGCATTGGCGTAATTGAAGAAACTTTCGAGCGGGATGTTCCTCACAATCTCAACGACGGATTTCCCGCCCGGTTCCCGGAGCAGGAAGTCGCCGTAGAGCCGGTGCGGATATTGCGGGTCGACCGCCGGCTCGCTCCCGTCCTGCCAGGCCGAAAGGGGCTTGAGTACGAACTGCTGTTGCAGGGGATAGACGAAATCCCGCTGGTCTTCGGGGCTGTTCACCTGTATGCGTCCGATTATCCATACCAGCGTGGTGGGCGATTTTACCTGTGTCAGACCTTCGGGCACCTCGCCCGTCCAGCCGGGAGGGGTGATGAGGTACTTTTGGGCGCCCGTTCCGGTCGTGCGCTTGCCGGGCAGGAAGAAGTTGTTTGTCCACGCATCCTGCAGCGGGAAGACGTAGTACCGCCCTTTGGTATCGGGCAGTTCTACGGCGATGGCGCCACGGCTCAAGTCCAGAAAGGCGAGGGAGTAGTTCGTGTCGTTGTTGGGGGCGACTACCCGCCGGAAGGTGTGGTCGGGGAAATCGTTGAACAGATGCAGACGGTTGTCCGGTGCGGGCGAGCTTACGCGCGTGACGTCCGTATAGACGAGCGGCGTAACGAAAAGGTAGGCTTCGCGGGCAAGCGCTACCGCTTCGTCTTTCGACAGTCCGGGCTTGCTGCCTCCCGCGCAGGAGGACAGGATGAATACGGCCAACCAAAGGGCATATTTTACGGGGAATAGAATCTTTTTCATTTGTGGATAGTTTTTATTTTGTTATTTTGTCTACTGCATTCCGGTCTACCGTTCCACCGGCGAGTTTTCCGAAGACGTGAGACCAGTTGATAAGCGGATATACGTTGTTTTCTTCTGCCTGCCGGTCAAATAGGGCTTTAAGTTCTTCCAACTTCTGCGGATTTTTACCGGCAAGGTTGATTCGTTCGTTGAAATCCTCGTTCAGGTTGTAAAGTTTCCACTGCGGCGCCAGTTGCGAGGCTTTTGCCAGGTCGGGAAGCGACGTCTTACCAAGTCGCAGGAGGGCTATGTCGATGAAGTTGGGATGAAAGGCGAACGAGGCTTTCCAACCGTCCCGGTAAATCGACCCCTGACCAAAGATGTAATGGTACTGCACGGTGTGCCGCGAGGCGGCCTCCCTGTCGTCGAACGAATAGGCAAGCGACGTGCCCTGCAACGGAATTTGCTCCACGCCACGGATCACGTTACGGGGCTGGAATCCCAGCAGGTCGATCGTCGTGGGAAAAAGGTCAATCACGTGTCCATACTGGTTTCGTATGCCGCCTTTTTCACGGATGCCCTTCGGATAATGGACAATGAGCGGGTTACGGGTGCCGCCTTCGGAATTGGCGTCCGACTTCCAGAGGCGGAAGGGCGTGTTGGTGGCCTGCGCCCAGCCCAAGGGATAATTCACGTTCGTGCCTTCCGGTTCGCCGATTTGATCGATGCGGTTCAGGTTTTTGGCAATCTGTTCTTCTTCGCTTGCCGGTTTGAACGACAGGAACTCGTCCAGCGTAATCGTACCTTGGAA
>JAISYY010000183.1 GCA_031269635.1 Tannerella sp.
AGGGTAGCGCCCGTAACCCTCATCCCCAGATTTTCAAGAACGCCTATGTTCATCCTTGTGCCCAAGGCACGTAACTTACGGTCACACTCGCTCACGCGGCGGGCTGTATCCAGAATCAATGCAAGGGCGATATTCGCCGTTGGGTCTGTCGTCGGGCCGGGAGTATTGGCAACCGTAAATCCCTTTTCCTGCGCATAGGCAATATCTATGTTGTTGTATCCCACGGCATAATTGGCTATGATTTGGAGTTTCGCGCCCCGATCCATCAATTCCTTATCGACGGGGAAATTAAACATGGGACACAGCGCGTCGTATCCGGGAATCATCTCCAATACCTCATCATACGCGAAATCCGCATCCCCGTCGGGAAATGTGACTTCATACCTGCTTTCCAACTCGGAAAAGCCTTCCCGAAACATGTTATACGTTACAAGCACTTTCTTCTTCATCTGTATGTAAATTAAGTTTTGGCCGGCACAAACGCCTACGCCTGATTACGAACAGCAAAAGTATGGAAAAAATTATGACAAACCAAAAGTTACCCCGAGTGGGCAACCCAGTTACGGGTGTATTCAAACGGCTCATTCCGGTTTTCAACCTCTTTCAAGGTCTTGCATTTACTCATTTTGCATAATGACACATTGTGAAAAGGCAGTCAACGCAGGCGGCGCAACACGTGCCACAAACGTTTTGGGAGGGGAGGCGGGATTTATTCTCTGCCATTCAGTACGGAGCGTATGAGGGAGACAAACATATTCCCGTATTTTTCCAGTTTCGTATCGCCGACCCCCTTGACTTCTGAAAATGTTTCCAGCGTTACCGGTTTTTTGAAGACCATGTCTTGCAAGGATGCATCGGAAAAGATGATATATGCGGGCATTTTTTCCTGTTGCGCCAGTTGTTTCCGTAACTGACGCAGGGCTGTCATCAGCGCTGCGTCCGGCGCTCCGCTATCCGTCCGGCTGATACCGGCAGGTGACGGAGCAGACGTTTTCCGGTCTTTCTTGACATTCTTTGATGCGAAAACTTCTTCCGGCTCTTTATACAGCGTCAACATTGCCTTTGCCTCCCCGAACAGCACTTTTCTCCCCAGCGGCGTGGCTTTTAATACCTGGTTGTTAAGATAATCTATTTCGATGAAACCCAATTGCAGCATCTGGTAAATATATTCCTTCCACACCGGATAAGACAAATCACGGCCTGCCCCGTAAGTCTTCAGCTGATGATAATTCAGTTGCAGCAGTTCCATACGGGCGGAGCCTCTCAATATGTCGATCAACATACGCATGCCGGCACGTTCCTCCGTGCGCAGAATCGCGCTCAGCGCTTTCTGGATCAGGATACTGCCGTCAAACTGCCGGGGCGGATTCCTGCAAACATCACAGTTACCGCAATCGTCGGTGGCCTCTTCCCCGAAATAGCTTAACAGAATACGCCGCCGGCAAAGATCCGTCTCGCAGTACCGTTGCATGCGGTACAGTTTTTCCATATTGATATTCACCTGGCCGCTTTCTTCCGCAAACCGGCGTAAGAGGACAAGGTCTCCCAGCGAATAATACAAAACGGTATCGCTCGCCACCCCGTCGCGTCCCGAACGTCCTATCTCCTGATAATAATTTTCGATGCTACCCGGCATATTGTAATGAATCACCCAGCGGATATTGCTTTTATCAATACCCATACCGAAGGCTATCGTGGCGCAGACGACGTCCACGCGATCGTTTATGAAATCATCCTGCGCTTTTTCGCGTTTAGTGGGCGTTAATCCGGCATGATAGGCGATTGCCGGGATACTGTGCTTGTCCGTCAAAATATCCGCCACAGCTTCCGTGTCGCTCCGTTTCCTGCAATAAATAATGCCGCTCTGTCCCGGACGGAAGCGAATGAAACGGACGATCTCCGCGATTTTCTCCTTCGGGCTTAACCCCCGCCTGACGGCAAGCGACAGATTGGGGCGGTCGAATGAAGAAATGAATGTCTCGGGATCGTTCAGCTTCAGTTGTTCTACGATATCATGGCGCGTGATTTTATCGGCTGTGGCCGTAAGCGCAATCACCGGAACGCCGGGAAAGCGTTCCTTCAATACGGCCAGCTGTGTGTATTCAGGCCTGAAATCGTGCCCCCACTGCGATATGCAATGCGCCTCGTCAATCGCGATAAGTGATATTTCCATCTGCAGAAGCAGGCGCTCCAGCTCGCTTATCATGCCTTCGGGAGAAATATAAAGAAGTTTCATCCGGCCCTGCAGGCAGCGCTGTTTTATCTGCCATTTTTCCCCGTCGGGCATTGCGCTGTTCAGTGCTGCGGCCGGGATTCCGTTTGCAATAAGCCCCTCGACCTGATCTTTCATCAGCGCAATCAAAGGAGATATGATAATCGCCGTACCCGGCATATAAATAGCCGGCAACTGGTAGCAGATAGATTTTCCGCCCCCCGTCGGCATAAGCACCAGCGAGTCTTTTTTCTCAATGGTACGTTTTATAATATCCGCCTGCAAAGGCCTAAAATCATCGTATCCGAAAAACTTCTTTAACAGCCGTAATTGTTCATCCATAAATCTTTATTTTCTTTTAAAACCGTCAGCAGTGTGCAAATATACTAAAGTTTTCAGGTTTTCCGATACGGCCGTATCCGGAAAAGAAAAACCGGCAAGTTTATTTTATTTTGCATTTTTCACAGCTTGCATTATCTTTGGGGCGAAATGGAATAGAAATGCTCAAAATAATGAAGGAAAAGCGATCAGGAAAAAACCGGCAACAGGAAAAAAAGTTGCCGGAAAAAGGTGTAAAACGGGAACATCGTGTTGTCTTTATGCTTAATGAGATGGAACGTAACGCGATCGAACGGCATTTGCACAAATATAAGATTACGAACAAATCACACTGGTACCGGAAGACGATTCTTTCGCATATATGGAGGATTATGGAGGAGGATTACCCGACACTGTTCAACGAAAACGAAATGAGACGATGATAAGCCCTTTTTCGGATGAATATTTCATGAAACAGGCGCTTGCCGAAGCACGTCTTGCTGCGGCGGAAGATGAAGTGCCCGTAGGAGCGGTTATCGTATATGGCGACCGTATCATTGCGCGGGCGCATAACCAAACCGAGCGCCTGAACGACCCTACGGCTCATGCCGAGATGCTTGCCATCACGTCCGCAACGGCTTCGTTGGGGGCGAAATACCTGACCGGTTGCCGCCTGTACGTGACGGTGGAGCCTTGCGTCATGTGCGCCGGAGCGATCGGCTGGTCGCAACTCCCGGCGCTGATATACGGCGCTCCTGACGAGAAACGCGGCTTTAGCGCGTACGCCTCCTGTGCGTTACATCCGAAAACGGAAGTCCGCAACGGCGTAATGGAAGACGAATGTGCCGCCTTAATCAGGGATTTTTTCAAAAACAAACGCTGACGCCCAACTTCAGACTGTCGCATGACAGGAAATTTTACCGCAGAGTCCGCACGTTTTTCGTCCGTCAGGAAATCCTGAACATACAGCGGAAGATAGGGATTATCATGCAAAGACATTTTTCCGGTTAATTCTTTTTCATTGCGATTTTTTTGTTTCGCAATTTTTTTCTTGTATCTTTGCAGGTAGAATTAATTTGTTGTCCATTATATTTTTTTTAAAAAGTTAATATTTAAATGGATGAGGGGGTCTTTGGAGAAAGCTCCCCTTATTTTTTTCTCTCTACAGGATGTGTGGGAATACCCTGCAAAACAGGCTGCAAAGCGGCAAAATATATTATGGATTTATTCCGGCGATTACATGTTTTTATATTCTTCCCGTTTGCTTTTCGGCAGTTTCTTTATCACTTCTTCCACAGAATGGTCGATAAGTTC